>JBQCFH010000395.1:0-3758 GCA_051959385.1 Rhizobiaceae bacterium
GTGGCCGAAGCCGGGCGGCAGGATCATCACGTCGCCGGCCTCGACATCGATCTCCTCGCCCTGCGGGCCGCCGAGCATGAGGGTGGCCGAGCCTCGCGCCACCGCCAGCACCTCGAACGCGTCGGGATGGAAGTGGTGGTAGTCGAAGACCTGCCATGTCCACGCGCCGCCCCAGCCATTCTCTCGCAACAGCGCCTTCACGGCCGCGTCGTCCTGCGCGCCGCCAAGCGCATTGCGCGCAAGCACGGCAGGATAGCGGTCATTGTTCGGAACCCGGTCGCCCCTTGGGAAGACAAGGCGAGCAATCTCTGCTGACTGCGGTTGCTTGGGGCATAGGTTGGACATTGCGAAACTCGTCCTGGTTCGATCAAACCATGAACTGCGTCGCCAGCGCGCGGTTCCCGACGTCCTTCACCGCTTCCCAAATCCCCCTGATGTCGGCGTTGTGACGATGACGGCCTCGCCGGCCTGGAGCACGGTCTGGTCGCAGGCGTTCAGCGTCTCGATCGTTCCGTCGAGACGCCGCACCTCCGTCCTGCCAGCCTCGCCGTCGCCGCCGCCCTCGATGCCCTCGGGCGGACGGTTGCGGTGCGAGGACAGGATCGCGCACTCCATCTTCTCGAGGAAGCGGATCGTGCGGCGCGTGCCGTCGCCCGCATGCCACTTGCCCTTGCCGCCGGAGCCTTCGCGGATATGGAAATCCTCCAGCAGCACCGGAAAGCGCAGTTCCAGCACCTCGGGATCGGTCAGACGCGAGTTCGTCATGTGGGTGTGCACCCCCGACGTGCCGTTGAAGCCGCGCCCGTCGTTCATGCGGCCGGCCGGCGAGCCGGAGCAGATCGTCTCGTAATATTGATATTTTTCATTGCCGTAGGTCAGGTTGTTCATCGTGCCTTGCGCATTCGCCAGCGCGCCCATAGCGGCGAACATGGCGTTGGTGACATGCTGCGAGGTCTCCACATTGCCGGCGACGACCGCCGCGGGGTAGCGCGGCCGCAGCATGCAGCCCTCGGGGATGATGATATTGATCGGCCTCAGGCAGCCGGCATTCATCGGGATGTTGCCTTCCACCATGACGCGGAAGGCGTAAAGCACCGCCGCCCGCGCCACCGGCTCCGGCGCGTTGAAATTGTTCTTCATCACCGGCGACGTGCCGGTGAAATCGACGGTGGCCTCGCGCTTTTCCCGGTCGACCGTGATCTTCACCCTGATCACCTGGCCGGTGTCGGTCGGATACTCGTATTCCGAACTGTCCGGCAGGCGCTCCAGCACGCGCCGTACGCTCTCCGCCGCATTGTCCTGGACGTGGCCCATATAGGCCTCGACCACGTCGAGCCCGAAATGCGCGACCATCTTGCGCAGTTCGGCGACGCCCTTCTCGTTGGCGGCGATCTGCGCCTTGAGGTCGGCGATGTTCTGGACCGGATTGCGGGCGGGGTAGGGATGGTTCGTGAGAAGGTCGTGGAGTTCCCTCTCCCGGAAGCGACCGCGTTCGACCAGCCGGAAATTGTCGATCAGCACGCCTTCCTCGTCCACGGTCGTCGCTAGCGGCGTCATGGACCCCGGCGCCGTGCCGCCGACGTCGGCGTGGTGCCCGCGCGAAGCGACCCAGAAGAGGATGCGGGGTGAGTTACCCTCCCCCTTGGGGGGAGGGTCGGCGCGAAGCGCCGGGGTGGGGGTATGCGCCGCAACGCCGCCACCCCCACCCCCGCCGACGGCGCCACCTCCCCACAAGGGGGAGGTGGAAACCGTCCCTTCATCGAAAACCGGCGTCACCACCGTGATGTCCGGCAGATGCGTGCCGCCATTATAGGGCGCGTTGAGCGCGAACACGTCGCCGGGATGGATGTCGCCCTCATTCAGCCGGATGATCGCCTCGACGGAGCGGTCCATCGAGCCCAGATGCACCGGCATATGCGGAGCGTTCGCCACCAGCGCGCCGTTCCTGTCGAACACCGCGCAGGAGAAATCGAGCCGCTCCTTGATATTGACCGAATAGGCCGTGTTCTGCAGCGTCACGCCCATCTGCTCGGCGATCGACATGAAGAGGTTGTTGAAGACCTCCAGCATGACCGGATCGGCCCCATCCTTGCCGGAGAGACCGGTGCCGAGCGCCGCCTGCCGGCGCTTTTTCTCGATGCGGCGCAAGAGCACATGGTCCTTCGCCGTGATCTCCGCCTGCCAGCCGGGCTCGACTACGATCGTCTGGTGGCCTTCGATGATGAGCGCTGGGCCGGCGATCCGGTTGCCGGCTGCCAGATCGGCTCGCCGGAAAATGCCGGCCTCCCGGTGCTTGCCTTCGGTGAACAGGGTGCGCTTTTCGGCCGCCTTCGGTTGCGCGTCGCCGGCCGGCCGGTCGCTCTCGTCGCGGCCATGCTCGCGGCGATCGGTCCCTTCGACGCCGACCGCCTCGACCACCATCGGCTTGTCGTTATAGATGAAGCCGAACTGCGCCTTGTGCGCCACCTCAAAGGCCTTTTTCGCCGCCGCGATCGAGCCATGGTCGAAGCCGACGGGGAGCGACGTGTCCGTGCCCTCGTATCGGACATGCAAGACCGCATGAAGCGCGGCATCCGCCTCTTCGATCCCCTGTCCGGCAAGCTCGGCCAGCACCTGGCCACCGAGCTCGGTGATCATTTCTCGGATGTCGGGCAGCGAGGCTTCGGCGAGCGGCTTGAGAAGCGCCTGCTGGCGCGAAGCCGACACCACCGCGAGCCCGATGCCATAGGCGGAAAGCAGGCCCGAGAACGGATGGATCAGCACCGTCTCCATTCCGAGCGCGTCGGCCACCAGGCAGGCATGCTGGCCGCCGGCGCCGCCGAAGCAGTTGAGCAGATAGCGCGTCACGTCATAGCCGCGCTGCACGGAAATCTTCTTGATGGCGTTGGCCATGTTCTCGACGGCGATGGTGATGAAGCCTTCGGCCACGGCTTCCGGCGAGCGCCCGTCGCCGATCTCGCCCGCCAGCGCGCGGAATTTCTCCTCCACCACCTTCCTGTCGAGCGGCTGATCCTGGTTCGGGCCGAAGATCGAAGGGAAGAAGTCGGGCTGCAGCTTGCCGAGCATGACATTGGCGTCGGTGACGGCGAGCGGTCCGCCGCGACGGTAGCAGGCGGGGCCTGGATTGGCGCCGGCCGAATCCGGACCTGCCTGGAAGCGCCCGTCCTCGAAGTGCAGGATCGAGCCCCCGCCGGCCGCGACCGTATGGATGCGCATCATCGGCGCGCGTACGCGCACGCCGGCCACTTCCGTATCGAAGGCGCGCTCGTACTCGCCGTCATAATGGGCGACATCGGTTGAGGTGCCGCCCATGTCGAAGCCGATCACCTTGTCGAATCCGGCGAGCCTTGCCGTCTCGACCATGCCGACCACGCCGCCCGCCGGGCCGGAGAGGAGCGCATCCTTGCCCTGGAACATGTCGGCCGCGGTGAGCCCGCCCGACGACATCATGAACATGAGGCGGGGGGCTCTGCTCCCACCCTCCCCCTTGTGGGGAAGCGGCGGGGTGGGGGTCGCGATGTTTTCCGTACCCCCACCCGCGCCTTCGGCGCGACCTCCCCACAAGGGGGAGGTGGGCGCGGCGCCCAACTCCTCTGCCACCCTTTGCACGTATCGCGACAGGATCGGCGAGAGATAGGCGTCGACCACGGTGGTGTCACCGCGGCCGACCAGCTTGATCAGCGGGGAAGTCTTGTGGCTGACGGAAATCTGGGAAAAGCCGATCGCACGGCACAGCCGCTCCGCCTCGACCTCATGAT
>JBQCFH010000396.1:0-14914 GCA_051959385.1 Rhizobiaceae bacterium
CGAGATCCGGTATGAAGACCGGCCGCGCGACATCCCGATCGAACAGGCCGTCGCCGACGCCATCCGCAAGGCGCTTGCCTCGGAGCCCGGCAGCGTTCTCGCCTTCCTTCCCGGCCAGCGCGAGATCGAGCGGACGGCGGAACGGCTTGCCGGCAACGTGCCGGCCGATACGCACACCGCGCCGCTTTTCGGCAATCTCGACGCCCGCGCCCAGGATGCGGCGATCCAGCCGGCAAAGGCCGGCCGCCGCAAGGTCGTGCTGGCAACGGCAATTGCCGAGACCTCGATCACCATCGACGGCGTGCGCATCGTCGTCGATAGCGGGCTGTCGCGTGTTCCCAGATACGAGCCGGCGACCGGGCTGACCCGGCTGGAGACCGTCCGCGTGGCGCGCGCCTCCGCAGACCAGCGCGCCGGCCGGGCCGGCCGCACGGAAGCGGGCGTCGCCATCCGCCTGTGGCGCGCCGAACAGACCGCGTCGCTGCCGGCCTTTGCCGCGCCCGAGATTTTCCAGGCCGACCTCTCCAGTCTCGTCCTCGATTGCGCCGCGTTCGGGGTGGGAGACCCCACCAGCCTCAACTTCCCCGATCCGCCGCCGGCGCCGGCACTGGCGGAGGCGAAAGCGCTTCTGCTTCAGCTCGATGCGATCGATGCGGACGGAAGGCTGACGGAAGCCGGGGCGGCCATGCGGCGGCTGGCGCTGCCGCCGCGGCTGGCGCATATGGTGGCGGAAGCCGCGAAAAAAGGTCAGGCCGGCGCGGCGGCGGAACTCGCGGTTCTCCTCACCGAACGCGGGCTTGGCGGAAACGGGATCGACCTCGACATGCGGCTTTCCCGCTTCCGCTCCGAGCGCTCGGCCCGCGCCTCCAACCCGATGGCGCTCGCGCACCGCATCGCCAGGACGGCGGGCCGCGAGGCTGGCGGGCAATCGCATGTGCCGGCCGGCGCGATGCTCCTCCACGCCTGGCCCGATCGCGTCGCGCGCGCCCGCGGCGGCCGCGGCCGCTACGTGCTGGCGAACGGCCGCGGCGGCGTGCTCGACGAGACGGAGGCGCTGGCGCGGGAGGAATATCTGGTCATCGCCGACCTGCAGGGCGCGGCCGCGAACAGCCGCATCGCCAGCGCGGCGGCGGTTTCGGAGGATGACATCCGGACATCGCTGGGCAATCGCATCCGAAGCGAGAGCCAGATCAGCTTCGACGTGCAGAAGCGATCGCTGCGCAGCCGCTCGATCGTGCGGCTCGGCGCCATAACGCTTTCCGAACGGCAGGCGCCGCCGCCTTCCGGCGAGGCGGCGAACGCCGCGCTCCTCGCGGCCATTCGGGCGCATGGGCTGGCAATCCTGCCCTGGGACAAGCCGGCCCGCCTGCTTCGCGAGCGGCTCGGCTGGCTGCATCGCGCGCTGGGCGAGCCGTGGCCCGACATGTCGGACGAGGCGCTAATGACCGGGCTGGAGGAATGGCTCCTGCCTTTCCTGCCGGGCGAAGCCTCGCTCGGCGCATTGGGCGCCGATACGCTCCGCGATGCGCTTCTGTCGCGCGTGCCGCAGGCGACAGAACGGGATCTGGATCGCCTGGCGCCCACTCATTTCCACGCGCCGTCGGGGAGCAACGTTCCGATCCGCTATGACGGCGAACAACCGGTCCTTTCCATCCGTGTGCAGGAGCTTTTCGGCCTCGACCGGCATCCCGCCGTCGCCGGCGGCCGGGTCCCGCTCACGATCGAGTTGCTGTCGCCGGCGCATCGGCCGATCCAGACGACGCGGGACCTGCCCGGCTTCTGGCGCGGATCGTGGGCCGATGTGCGGACCGACATGCGCGGCCGCTATCCCAAGCATGTCTGGCCGGAAAATCCGCTGGAGGCGCAGGCGACCTCGCGCGCCAAGCCGCGGCCTCGCTGAAATTCGTTATTCGCTTGGCTCGGCGCGCCGGTCGGCGCATAAGCACGACCATGATGCAGGACCTGCAGGCCCCCGATCCGATCGAGAGCGGCCAGCTCAGGCTGACGACGCTGATCCGCCTGCGCTGGATGGCCATTGTCGGCCAGAGCGCGGCGGTGATGGTCGTGGCCTACGTGCTGCGCTTCCCGGTGCCGGTCAGCCTATGCTTCGCGCTGATCGCCTGCTCGGCCTGGCTCAACCTCTTCCTCGCCTTCCGCTATCCGGCGGCGCAGCGGCTCGGCCCCCGCCCCGCCTTCGCCATCCTCATCTTCGACGCGGTGCAGCTCGCCGGCCTCCTCTATGTGACCGGCGGGCTGACCAACCCGTTCTCGGTCCTGATGACGGTGCCGGTCGTCATCTCGGCGACGTCGCTCTCGCTGAGGCTGACAATGCTGCTCGGCGCGATCACCATCGGCGCGGCGACGCTGCTCGCCTTCGTCCATTATCCGCTTCCCTGGTTTCCCGAGAGCGAGCTGCCGATGCCCTTCATCTATGTGGCCGGCATGTGGATGGCCGTCGTCTCCTCGATCGTCTTCACCGGCCTCTATGCCTGGCGCGTCGCGGAGGAGGCACGGCTGCTGGCGACCGCGCTTTCCGCCACCGAGCTGGTGCTGCAGCGGGAACAGCACCTTTCCGCGCTGGACGGCCTGGCGGCGGCGGCGGCGCACGAACTCGGTACGCCGCTTGCCACCATCACGCTCGTCGCAAGGGAAATGCAGCGCGCGCTGGGCGACGATCCGCGCTACAGCGAGGACGTGACCTTGCTGCGTTCGCAAAGCGAACGCTGTCGCGAGATCCTCAAGCGGCTCACCAGCCTTTCCTCCGAGGGCGAAGCCCATCTGGCGCAGCTTCCGATCACCTCGCTGATCGAGGAGGTGACCGCGCCGCATCGCGACTTCGGCATCGCGATCAAGCTCGAACCCGGATCGCGCTTCGGGCCCGAGCCGGTGGCACGGCGCAATCCGGGCGTGCTCTACGGGCTCGGCAACATCGTCGAGAACGCCGTCGATTTCGCGCATGAAAAAGTGACGGTGCGCTGGCGCTGGGACGCGGAGTGGGTGTCCATCGACGTGATCGACGACGGCCCGGGATTCCCCCCGGAGATACTCGATCGCATCGGCGAACCCTATATGACGACCAGGCAGACGTCGGAAGAAGGCGGCGGCCTCGGGCTCGGCCTGTTCATCGCGAAGACGCTGATCGAACGGTCGGGCGCCACGATCCGCTTTGCCAACGGCGCCAAGCCGGGCATGGGGGCGACGGTCGGGATTGTCTGGCCGCGCTCGCTCTTCGTGGCGGGCGGAACGGCCGGTGCGACACCATATTAGGCCCATGCGCGGGGACGGCTGCAGGTGCCAAGGCCGTCCGCAACTTCCGCGAAAGACGGTTTCACGGTAGAAAGCGAGAAACGAGACGATGGACATGACGATAGAAGCACATGAAGCGGCCAAATGGCCCGCAGGCGAAGACCATTCCCTTCTCATCGTGGACGACGACAAGCCTTTCCTGACCCGCCTGGCGCGCGCCCTGGAAAGCCGCGGCTTCGAGGTCGAAACGGCCGAAAGCGTCGAGGAGGCGGTGGCCAAGACCAAGGTGAAGGCGCCCGCCTTCGCCGTCATCGACATGCGGCTCGGCGACGGCAACGGTCTCGACGTCGTCCAGGCGATCCGCGACCGGCGCGCCGACGCCAGGACGGTCATCCTGACCGGCTACGGGAACATCGCGACCGCGGTGACGGCGGTGAAGCTCGGCGCCATCGACTATCTGTCGAAGCCGGCCGATGCGGACGATGTTTACGCGGCGCTGACGCGCAGCGGCGAAGAGAAGGCCGCACCCCCGGAAAACCCGATGTCGGCCGACCGCGTGCGCTGGGAGCATATCCAGCGCGTCTATGAAATGTGCGACCGAAACGTCTCCGAGACGGCGCGCCGGCTCAACATGCACCGGCGCACGCTGCAGCGCATCCTGGCCAAGCGCGCCCCGCGCTGATCCTAGCGATTGCGCAATCCACGCAGCTGGTCGATCAGCGCCTCGATGTCCTTCTCGCTCAGGGATGAAATCGTCTCGGCGAGGAGATTGGAGAGTTCCGTGGCGCGCGGGGAGAGTCCCGCCGTATCGATGACGACGCGCGGGTCGGACCGCATAGCGAGGCGCTGCAGTTCCTCGGCATCGTCCCAGATGATGTTGAAGAAGCCTATGATCTTCTGAACCATCGCCCAATTGGGGACGCCGCGCCTTCCATGCTCGAGCGCGGAAAGGTAGGCGGGGCTTACGCCGATCGCCGCGGCCATATCGCGCTGGGCGATGCCGCGCTCGCGGCGCAGTGCTCTCACCTTTTCGCCGAACGGCGTCATTTCCGGCCGCCTTCTCCATGCCGGCGCAGCCGGACATAAAGCGCGCCGGCGCCGCCATGGCGGCGTCCGGCTCCTTCCTGGCCGCTCACCAGATCGCGGAAGGGCGGGGTGGCGAGCCAGGCGGGGACGGCGCGCCTCAAGACGCCGTCGCTGCCGTAGGATTCTCCTTTTCCGGTGATGACCAGCACATGGCGCCTGCCGCCGGCATAGGCTCGATGCAGGAAGGAGAGCAGGAGCGCGTGCGCTTCGCTCTGGGTCAGGCCGTGGAGGTCGACGGTTCCCTCGATCGGAAGGCGTCCCTTCGCAAGCTTTTTGCGGGTCGGCAGGTCGAGCTTGCCAGGCGTCGGATGGGTCTCCTGCCTGCGAGAGGGTTGCGGCGGCGCAAGCCCCGGCATCGCATCGGCCGCCGGCATTTCGCCCATGGCCGGTTCTCCCGCTTCGGCAAGGGCAGGCTGCTCGCGCCCCCTCAGCGGCACGGCCGTGCGCGCGACACGCGACCACAGGATGCGGTCTTCCAGCGAC
Organism: Rhizobiaceae bacterium; assembly: GCA_051959385.1. Classification (GTDB taxonomy): domain Bacteria; phylum Pseudomonadota; class Alphaproteobacteria; order Rhizobiales; family Rhizobiaceae; genus Mesorhizobium_L. The sequence goes on from JBQCFH010000396.1 coordinate 4,816, forward strand.
AGCGCCTTCGTGCCGGTCCGGCTCATGCGGCGCTCCCATCCACCAAGGCGCGCGGCACCAGGGCGTAGAAATCGGCCGCATGGCGGACGACGCCGGCAATCTCTCCCGCCGCCGCGCCGGAACCTGCGAAGAGGTCGCCGCGCGCCGGACCGACGATCGCCGAGCCGGTATCCTGCGCAATCATCAGGCGACGGAAAGGCTTGCCGCCGAATGCCGTCAGCGACGGCGCATCGACATAGAAGGGCGTCGCGAAAGTGTGCAGCAGGCGATCGACCGCCATCGAGCGTCCGGCAGTGAGCTGGACCTTTGCGGCCGCTACGGGGCCGCCGTGCGGGTCGTCGACGGCCGCCTCGCGGAAAAAGATGAAGGAGCGGTTGCGCCACAGAATCTCGTCTATCCGCGGTGGATTGGCGCGAAACCATGCCCGGATCGACTGCATGGTGACATGATCGCGCGGGATTTCGCCGAGATCGGCCAGCACGCCGCCGACGCCCGTGAAGGGATGGCCGGATTTGGCCGCATAGGTGACCCGCACGACATCGCCGTCCTCCATCAGCAGCCGCGCCGCTCCCTGCACATGGGCGAAGAAGAGGTCGACCCTGTCGGCCAGCCAGGCGATCACCGGGACACGGCCGGCAAGCGCGCCCGATTCGATTTCGCGGCGGTCATGATATTCGACGATGCCGCCGGCTTCCGCGCGACCGAAGGCAAAGCCGGGGTCCATGCTCGCCGGCCTGTTCGATTCATCGAGATCGACGAGGTCGGGCGGCCGCGCATAGAGGGGAAACCTGAAACGCGGCGTCTCGACCCGCGAGGCAGCCAGCTCCGGCTCGTAGAAGCCGGTCACGAAACCCGTATCGGCAGGCGCCGGAGACACGCGGCAGGGCTGGAAATGCCGTTCAAAGAAAGCGCGAGGAGAATCCGGACCCGGGACCGCCCGCGCTTCTTTGAACGCATCGTCGAAAGCCTCGATGCTCACCCCCAGCGAGCCAGTCCGGTAGGGCTTCTGCGCCGATGCGACGTAGAGGGCGGACTTTCGGAAAGCGGCATATGCGCCGGCTGCATCGTCATCCGCCCAGCCCGGCAGGCTGTTGTAGTCGACCGGCGAGAAGATCGGAGAAAGCATCTTTCGGCCGAAGCAAATGCGGGCCGGCCGGGATCAGTCTTCAGCCTCGGTTGCGACGAGCTTCCAGTTCGGATCGCTCGAACGCGTATCCCGCGAGAAAGTCCAGACGTCCTTCACTTCGGCAACCGTCTCCGGATCGCCGTCGATCACCTCGCCTGCCTTGTCGCGCGTGGCGGAGATCAATTCACTGACGATGCGCAGCGTGACATAGGCCTCGGTGCCCTTCATCTCGGCCGACACGATGTCGGCCTTGGCGATGCCGACGAAAGAAGACTGGACCTTCTCCGAGCGGCCCTCGCGCTCGGCGATTGCCGCGACGAAGCCGTCGAAAACCTCGCGGGAAAGCAGGTTCTTCAACGTGCGGCGGTCGCCGTCGGCGTAGGCGAGCACGATCATCTCGTAGGCCATCTTGGCGCCGTCGACAAAGTTCTTGGGATCAAAGGACGGGTCGGCATCCTTGATTGCGCGCAGCCCCTTGTTGAGGTCCGTCCCCGGCTTGGCGAAGGCATCGATGGCCGCGTAGTTGGCTTCCGGCTCCGCGCCCGGACGCCGGCGCGGCAGCGAGACGACGTTTTCCGGCGTGCCCGCGGCTTCCTTGTCGGCAGGCTTGCGCGAATAGGGATCGAAAGGCGGGCGCTCGTTGCCCGTGCGGCGGCCAAGCACGCTGCGCAGCTGGTAAAAGATCACAACCGCTGCGACCAGGAAGAAGATCGTGCCGATATCGAAAAATTCCATGTCTTCCGCCAATGACGCCCTGCCAGCCACGGCCTTTAAGGTACACGCATTCAATTATCGGCCAGTTTTCATATAGAACGCCTGCCATGATCATTCAAATGCGACCGATGGAGCATTATCTGCAAAGTGGGAGGCAATTTGACGCCTCGGCTGATCGGAAGGCATCGTGCAAAGCTCTCTTCTGCCCTTGATACTCGTCGTGCTCCCGGCGCTCGAAATCGCGACCTTCATCGCGGTCGGCCGGGCGATCGGCGTGATCGCTACGTTGGGCCTCATCTTCCTGACCTCGTTCGCCGGCATCGCGCTCCTGCGCATCCAGGGTCTCGGCCTGCTGGAGCGTCTGCGCACCGGACTGCGCGCCGGCGAAAGCCCGGAAAGGCCGTTGGTCCACGGCGCCCTGATCGTCGTCGCGGGGCTGCTCCTCATCATTCCCGGTTTCATCACGGACGCCATCGGCTTCCTGCTTTTCATTCCCGCCATGCGCGATCTGGCGTGGTCGCTTGCCGGCAGGCATGTCGCGCGGACCGGCTGGAGCTATCGTCCCACGGCGCGGCAACGGCATGAGGGCAAGACAATCGACCTCGACGCCGAGGATTATTCATCCAGGCCCAATCCGTCCTCGCCCTGGCTGAGGCGGAAAGAGGACCCGGAATAGAGCGTCCCGGGAAACTTGTCTTGAGGGTGCGGCCATGCTAGCGAACCGCCAAAATCCGGCAGGCTGCGCCGCGGCCACAGACAAGGGAACCTGACTATGGCCAACACCGAATCCGAGAACAACGGCAACGGCACCGCGCAGGCCGGAAACGGCAATGACAAGGCCGCCGCCCAGCCGGCGACGCTCAGCATCCTGACGCAATATGTGAAGGATTTGTCGTTCGAGAGCCCCGGCGCGCCGCAATCGCTGCGCGGCCGCGACAAGGCGCCGGGCATCAGCATCAACGTCAATGTCAACGCCAACCCGATTTCGGGCTCGGAATTCGACGTTCTTCTCTCGCTCAACGCGCAGGCGAGCTTCGAGAAGGACAAGGACGTGCTCTTCAACATCGAGCTCGTCTATGGCGGCGTGTTCCGCATCGAGGGCTTCCCGCAGGAGCACATGCTGCCGATCCTCTTCATCGAGTGCCCGCGGCTCCTGTTCCCGTTTGCCCGGCAGATCGTGGCCGAATGCTCGCGCAACGGCGGTTTCCCGCCGCTGATGATCGACCCGATCGATTTCGCGCAGATGTTCCAGCAGCGCATGGCCGAGGAGCAGGCCCGCCAGAAGGTGCAGGCCACCTGAGCGGCTGGCGGGGCGTCCGTCCGCCGCAGAAGTCCTACCGGAGGATTTCGGCCCAGACGGCGTTTTCGCCGAGCTCGGCGACGAGCGCTGCATGCGCGGCAAGTTCCGCTTCCGTCAGTCGCGCCGACAGCGGGCTAGGGCGCTCGCCGACGATGATGAGCGTTTCTTGCCGAGCCGATACCTCCGCCGTCGCGGAGACGGCGACCTCCAGCCCAAGCGCCGCCTGCTTGCCTCCGATCAGCTCGATATAGACTTCCGCCAGCAATTCGCAGTCGAGAAGCGCACCGTGCTTCGTGCGGTGGCTGTTGTCGATACCGTAGCGGCGGCAGAGCGCGTCGAGCGAGTTGGGACCCATCGGATGCTTACGCTTGGCGATGGCGAGCGTGTCGACGATGCGGTGCGTCTCGACCAGCGGATGCCCGCAGCGCTCGAACTCGGCATTGATGAAGCCGAGATCGAAATGGGCGTTGTGGGCGACCAGCTTGGCGCCGTCGATGAATTCGAGAAACTCGTGCGCGATCGCGTCGAAGGTCGGCTTGTCGAGGAGATCGGTGTTGCTGATGCCGTGGACGGCGAGCGCCTCGGGGTTCACTTCCCGGCCCTGCGGATTGATGTAGACGTGGAAGCTGCGCCCCGTCGGGAACCGGTTGACGAGTTCGACGCCGCCGATCTCGATGACGCGGTCCGCGCGTGTATCGAGGCCTGTAGTTTCGGTGTCAAAAACGATTTCGCGCATTCGAATCAGCTCCGGCGACAGGATGCCCGGCGCGCTGCGAGCGGACAAGGGCTTAGCGGGACATCGGGGTTGAATCCCTGGCCGCGGCTCGCCGTGTAAGTTCCTCGATGATCCGTTTGACGGTCCGGCGCGCCGGCTCCAGCCCGTTGCCGCTGTCGATGACATAGTCGGCGCGGCGGCGCTTCTCCGCGTCGGGCACCTGCTTCTCCAGAATCGCCTCGAACTTTGCCTCCGTCATGCCGGGTCGCGACAGCACCCGCTGCCGCTGGACTTCAGGCGGCGCGCTCACCACCGCGACCTTGTCGACGCGGTCTTCGGCGCCGACTTCGAAAAGGAGCGGAATGTCGAGTACGACCAACGGCGTGCCCCTGCCGCGCTCCTTTTCGAGGAAGAGCTTCTCGTCCTCGCGCACCAGCGGATGCACGATCGCTTCCAGCTCCTTCAAAGCGCCGGCATTGTCGAGCACGGCTTTTGCCAGCTTGTCACGATCGACGACGCCGTCCGCCGTGGTTCCGGGAAAGCGCCGCTCGATCAGCGGCGCGGCCTTTCCCCAATAGAGCCGATGCACCGTCTTGTCGGAATCGTGGACGGGCACGCCAGCCTCCTCGAACATGCGCGCCGTGGTCGATTTGCCCATGCCGATCGAACCGGTAAGGCCGAGAATGATCACCTCGCCGTCTCCACGTCGGCAATGACGCGTTGCCGCAAGGCTTCGCTTACGGTCGGGCGGGCGCCGAACCAGCGCTCGAAGCCCGGCACGGCCTGGTGGAGAAGCATGCCCAGGCCTTCCGCCGTGGCAAGGCCGCGGGCTTTCGCATTTTTCAGGAGCGGCGTTTCGAGCGGCACGTAGACGATGTCGGCAACGACAGCATGGGCGGGCAACGGGTCGAGTGCGATATCGAGTTCAGGTGCGCCCTGCATGCCGAGCGACGAGGTGTTGACGAGAAGATCGGCGCCACCGAGCAGTCCGGCAACGCCGTCCCAGCCGTGAACAGAAACGCCCGGCTGGAAATGGGCGGCGAGTTCCCGCGCGCGCGGCAGGCTGCGGTTGACAAGACAGATGTTCCGATAGCCGCACTCCTTGAGCGCATGGATGACAGCCCGCGCGGCGCCCCCGGCGCCAAGCACGACCGCGCGGCGGCCTTCCCGCCATTGCGGCGCTTCGTCGTCCAGATTGGCCGCGAAGCCGTAAGCGTCGGTGTTGCCGCCGCACAGGACACCTTCCGGATCGAACCAGACGGTATTGACGGCGCCGATCGCCTCGGCATCCCGGTCCCGTTTCTCGACCCCGCGGAAGGCAGTCTCCTTGTGCGGTATCGTGACGTTGCCGCCGGCGAAGCCGTTTCGGCGGATGCTCGAAAGGAAGTCGGGAAAATCGCCCGGAGCGATGTCGATGCGTTCGTAGGATCCGGCAATGCCGAGTTCCTCCAGCCAATGGCCGTGAATTATCGGTGAGCGCGAATGGGCGATCGGATGGCCGCAAACAAATGCCCGGCGGAGCTCCTCAGCCATCGATCGCGCCTCTTTCGCGTAGCTCGGCAAGCAGCGGCAACAGCGGCAGCCCGACGATCGTGAAGAAATCGCCCTCGATCTTCTCGAAGAGCCGGATGCCCTCCCCTTCGACCTGATAGCAGCCGACGCTGGAAAGCGCCGCCTCGCCCACTTTCGAGAGGTATCGGCCGACATAGGCCGGGTCGAGCCTGCGCATCGTCATATGCGCCACGGCAACGTGCCGCCACACGACCTCGCCATGCCTGGCGATCACGACGGCGCTGCTCAGCTGATGCGTCTTTCCCGACAACTTCAGCAGTTGACGGCGCGCCGCCTCCATGTCGGTAGGCTTGTGGAAGAGCTCGTCGCCGAGCGACAGCGTCTGGTCCGATCCGATCACGAGGGCGTCGACGTGAAGTTCGCCGACGGCGGTCGCCTTCGCCTCGGCGAGGATAGCGGCCACGTCTTCAGGGGTCGCGCCGCTGCCCGCGAGCGCCGCTTCCACCGCGCGTTCGTCGATCTTCGGCTTTTCGACCGAAAACTGCAGTCCGGCATTTTCGAGCAGCGCCCGGCGATGCGGGCTGCCGGAAGCGAGAATGATTTTTTGCGCCACGTCTCACCTGCGTTTGATGATCGAAACCGCTAGCGCGCCTTGCTCCTCAACGCAACGATCGCGGCCGCGGTCTCCTCGATCGAGCGGCGGGTAACGTCGATCATCGGCCAGCCTCCGCGCGAACAGATCTGGCGCGCATAGGCGAGCTCCTCGGCAATGGTCGCCCGATCCGTATAGGCGCGGGCATCGTATCCCGCGGTGGTGCCGAGGACACGGTTCTCACGAACATGCGCGATCCGTTCCGCCGAAGCGATGAGGCCGACGATCAACGGCTTCTTCGCCCGCTTCAGGCTTTCCGGCATCGGCACGCCGAGCACAATCGGGATATTGGCGGTCTTGATGCCGCGGTTCGCCAGATAGATGCTGGTCGGCGTCTTCGAGGTGCGCGAGATTCCGATCAGGATCACGTCGGCCTGCTCGATATCGTCCGGCAGCTGCCCGTCATCGTGCTCCATCGTGAAATTGAGCGCGTCGATGCGCTGGAAATATTCCGCGTCGAGCACGTGCTGCGCGCCGACGCGCCACCCGGCCGGCGTGCCGAGATAGGACTGGAAGACAAGCAGGACCGGCTCCAGCACGGAGACGCAGGGCAGTCCCATCGCCGCGCAGCCCTCATCGATACGGCGCGCCAGATCCTGGTCCACGACCGTATAGAGGACGATGCCCGGCTCTTGGTCGATGTCCTCGAGCACCTTGGCCAGCTGCCGGTCCGTGCGGATCAGCGGATAGATGTGCTCGATTGCCCGCGCATCCTTGTATTGGGCCGAAGCCGCCCGGCCGGCCGCCAGGAGCGTCTCGCCCGTGGCGTCGGAGATCAGGTGAAGGTGGAAGAAGCTCTGCGGCTTGTTCAACGGTTTTCCGGTCCGGCTGTGGTCAAGTGTGGATAATGGGCCCTTTCGCGGCCGCAGACGGAACGCGACTGTATCAGAGGGCGACTTGTCCACACTCGCCGTGGATGTGGGGAGGAGTCCTCCGCCTTTGTGGATAGCGAAGAAAGACGGACATATCCACATGGGACCGTCGCGGGCCTAATGTTCGGGTAAGCATGCAAGCTTTTGAAATTCATGATTGAATCTCATTTCTCCAGACAGCTATCCACATGGGACAAGGATATGCGCGTCAATATGGTGCATCGCCCGCTCGTAACGACGATGGGATAAGCCATAATCCCTACTTCCAACAGAGTCGTAGAATCAAAATCAGATTCTCAAAGATTCTCTTTTAGAAAGAATTTCGGGCGAACCCTTGAATCGCTTGCGCTCCGTCCTCGACGTCCTCAATGGAAAGACGGTGTTCCCGCCTCCCGTCTGGCTCATGCGCCAGGCCGGCCGTTACCTGCCGGAATACAGGGCCGTGAGAGAGAAGGCGGGAAGCTTCCTCGACCTCTGCTATACGCCCGAATTCGCAGCCGAGGTCACGCTGCAGCCGATCCGGCGCTTCGGCTTCGATGCGGCCATCCTGTTTTCCGATATCCTCGTCGTGCCCCATGCGCTCGGGCGCGAATTGCGCTTCGAGGAGGGAAGGGGTCCCCTGCTGGAGCCGATCGGAGCCGACGAGGTAGCGAAGCTTTCGTCAGATCGCTTCCACGATCGGCTGCAGCCGGTCTATGAGACGGTCCAAAAGGTCCGGGCGGAGCTGCCGGCGGAAACGACGCTGCTTGGCTTTTGCGGCGCGCCCTGGACGGTGGCGACATATATGATCGCGGGCCACGGAACGCCCGACCAGGCCCCGGCGCGGCTGTTCGGCTATCGCCATCCCGAAGCCATGGACGAGCTGCTCCGCAAACTCGCGGAGGTATCGGCGGAATATCTGATACGGCAGATCGAGGCGGGCGCCGATGCGGTCCAGATTTTCGATTCATGGGCGGGTGTGCTCGATGAGGACGGTTTCGAGCGCTTCTGCGTGCGTCCGGTCGCCGACATCGTCCGCCGCGTCCGGGAGCAGTTCCCGGAAGTGCCGATCATTGGCTTCCCGCGCGGCGCGGGGGAGTTCTACCGGTCCTATCGGCAGAAGACCGGAGTGACCGCGATCGGGCTCGATTGGACGATGCCGATTGCCGCCGCCGCCGAGTTGCAGCGGGGCGGTCCGGTGCAGGGAAATCTCGACCCGTTGCGGCTTCTCGCCGGCGGCCAGGCGCTCCGCGACGGCGTCGGACGCATCCTCTCCGGGCTTGGCGAGGGGCCGCTGATCTTCAATCTCGGGCACGGCATCCTCCCGGAGACCCCGATCCGCCATGTGGAGGAAATGCTCGACCGGATAAGGAAGGCGGAGCGCTGATGCTGTATCTCTGGCTGAAAGCCTTTCACATCATCGCCGTGATCGCGTGGATGGCGGGCATGCTCTATCTGCCGCGGCTCTTCGTCTACCATGCCGATGCGGAGATCGGTTCGGTGCAGTCGGAAACCTTCAAGGTAATGGAGAGACGACTGCTGAAGGCGATCATCAACCCGTCCATGATAGCCGTCTGGGTGCTCGGCCTTTACCTCGCCTGGAGCGGCGGCTGGTTCTCGGCGGGCTGGCTGCATGCGAAAATCGCGCTGGTGCTCGTCATGTCGGCGGTCCACGGCTATTACGTGCGCGCCGTCAGGGCGTTCGCCGAGGACCGCAACAAAAAATCATCCCGCCACTGGCGGATGATGAACGAGGTTCCCACATTATTGTTGATCGGCATCGTCATCCTGGTCGTCGTCAAACCGTTTTGACCGGCAACGGAATTCCCGACTTGCCCTTTACGGGCTGGAACGATAGAAAAGCGGTCTCTCCCCAGCCTGACGCCATGCCCACGTCCCGGCGCCGCAGGCCTTTGTCGCGCTGCCGATATTTCCCCGAACTCCTTACGAGCCCGCATCATGCAGGAAATGAAACTACAGGAACTTAAGAGCAAGAATCCGACCGACCTGATCGCATTCGCCGAATCGCTGGAGGTCGAGAACGCGAGCGTGCTGCGCAAGCAGGAACTGATGTTCGCGATCCTGAAGAAGCTGGCGATGCAGGAGACGGAGATCGTCGGCGAGGGCGTCGTCGAGGTCCTGCAGGACGGGTTCGGCTTTCTTCGCTCGGCCAATGCGAACTATCTGCCGGGGCCGGACGACATCTATATCTCGCCGTCGCAGATCCGGCGTTTCTCGCTCAAGACCGGCGATACGGTCGAGGGGCCGATCCGGGGCCCGAAGGAAGGCGAGCGCTATTTCGCGCTCCTCAAGGTCAATACGGTCAATTTCGAGGATCCCGAAAAGATCCGGCACAAGATCCATTTCGACAATCTGACGCCGCTCTATCCGAACGAGCGCATCAAGATGGAGGTGGAAAACCCGACGACGAAGGATCTGTCGCCGCGCGTCATCGACCTGGTGGCGCCGCTGGGCAAAGGCCAGCGCGGCCTGATCGTGGCGCCGCCGCGGACCGGCAAGACCGTGCTGCTCCAGAACATCGCCCATTCGATCACGGCGAACCATCCGGAATGCTACCTGATCGTGCTCCTGATCGACGAGCGGCCGGAAGAGGTCACCGACATGCAGCGCTCGGTCAAAGGCGAGGTCGTCTCCTCGACTTTCGACGAGCCGGCATCGCGCCATGTGCAGGTGGCCGAGATGGTGATCGAGAAGGCGAAGCGCCTCGTCGAGCACGGCCGCGATGTTGTGATCCTGCTCGATTCGATCACGCGCCTCGGCCGCGCTTACAACACGGTCGTGCCGTCCTCTGGCAAGGTGTTGACCGGCGGCGTCGACGCCAACGCGCGGCAAAGGCCGAAGCGCTTCTTCGGCGCGGCGCGCAACATCGAAGAGGGCGGCTCGCTGACCATCATCGCGACCGCGCTCATCGATACCGGCAGCCGCATGGACGAGGTGATCTTCGAGGAGTTCAAGGGCACCGGCAATTCGGAAATCGTGCTCGACCGCAAGGTCGCCGACAAGCGCATCTTCCCGGCCATGGACATCCTGAAATCCGGCACGCGCAAGGAGGACCTGCTCATCCCGCGGCAGGATTTGCAGAAGATTTTTGTGTTGCGCCGCATCCTGGCGCCCATGGGAACGACGGACGCGATCGAGTTCCTGATCGACAAGCTGAAGCAGACCAAGACCAACAACGACTTCTTCGATTCGATGAACACCTAGTCGG
>JBQCFH010000397.1:0-2690 GCA_051959385.1 Rhizobiaceae bacterium
AAGCTCGTACCAGCCGTCGCCGGCGCTGGTCATCGGGGTGTCTTCGCCGTCGAGGCGCAGCGACAGGCTTTCGGCGCCCGGCGCCCAGATGCGGAAGCGGACCTCGGAAGCGCGGACGAACTCGGCGCCCCAATGCCTGGGGAAGACGCGCCGCTCGCTGGAAGCGTCAATCATGACCGCGCCTGTCTTCCAGGAGAGCGAGCGAGCGGTCGCGGACGGTCAGCCTGCCCTCGTCCACCTGCCGGCCGGCCAGGGCGGCGTCCCGATCCGCGGTGTCGAGAAGCAGGCGCCAGGCAGTATCCGCCGGCGGCAGCACGAAATCGACGGGCTCGTGATGCGCATTGAAGAGGATGAGGAGCCGCTCCTTGCCGTTGCTCAACAACTCGCCGAAGGCGCGCGTCGCCGGATTGTCCCAGTCCTCCTTCTGCATCGCCGCGCCGTCGGGCCGCGTCCATGCCACGTTCGGCTCGCCGCTAGGGGTGGTGTCGCCATGCAGGAAACGCGGGACGCCGAGCAGCGGATGCCCGCGGCGGATCCGGATCAGCCGCCGAACGAAATCGCCGAAGGCAGCGTCGCGCTCGCTGGGCTCGTCCCAGGCGAGCCAGTTCATCTCGTTGTCCTGGCAATAGGCGTTGTTGTTGCCGCCCTGGCTGCGGCCGCGCTCGTCGCCCATCAGGATCATCGGCGTGCCTTGCGACAGAAACATCGTCGCGATCAGGCTGCGGCGCATGCGGTCGCGCAGGTCGAGGATGCCGGTATCCTCGGTGGCGCCTTCCGCGCCGCAATTCCAGCTCAGATTGTCGGAATGGCCGTCCTGGTTGTTCTCGCCGTTCGCCTCGTTGTGCTTGTCGTTGAAGCTGACGAGATCGATGAGCGTGAAGCCGTCATGGGCGGTGACGAAATTGACGCTCGACCACGGCCGGCGGCCGCGCTTCTCGAAGAGGTCGGCCGAGCCGAGCAGGCTGCCGGCGAGATCGGCCGCCCGGCCTCCGTCACCCTTCCAGAAGCCGCGGACGACATCGCGGTAGCGGCCGTTCCATTCGGCCCAGCCGGGCGGGAAATTGCCGAGCTGGTAGCCGTTCGGGCCCGTGTCCCACGGCTCGGCGATGAGCTTCACCGCCGAGAGAACCGGGTCCTGCCGGACGGCGTCGAAGAACACCGAATGATCGTCGAACGTATCGCGGTCGCGCCCGAGCGAGCTGGCGAGGTCGAAGCGAAAGCCGTCGACATGGCACTGCTCGACCCAGTAGCGCAGCGAATCCATCACCATCTGGAGCACGCGCTGATGCCGCAGATTGACCGTGTTGCCGCACCCCGTCGTATCGAAATAGTAGCGCGGGTCGTCGGCGAGGATGTAGTAGCTGGCATTGTCGATGCCGCGGAACGAAAGCGTCGGCCCGAGCTGGTTGCCTTCCGCGGTATGGTTGTAGACGACGTCGAGGATCACCTCGATGCCGGCCTCGTGCAGCCGGCGCACCATCAGCTTGAACTCGTGCAGGTTGGCGCCCGGCGAGACGTAGCGCGGGGCCGGCGAGAAGAAGCCGATCGTGTTGTAGCCCCCGTAGTTCTTGAGGCCCTTCTCTATCAGGTAGCGGTCATCGACATAGGCCTGCACCGGCATGAGCTCGATGCTGGTGACGCCGAGGCCGACCAGATGGTCGATGATCTGCGGCTGCGCCAGCCCGCCGAACGTGCCTCTAAGTTGCGGCGGCAGCTCGTCATTGGCGGCCGTCAGCCCCTTGACATGCGCCTCGTAGATGATGGTGTCCTTCCAGTGCGTCCCGGGGCGCGGATCGTTGCCCCAGGTCACCGCCGGATCGACGACCACGCATTTCGGCATGACGAAGGCGGAATCCCTCCGATCCATGGAGAGGTCGCGCCGGGCCGAGCCGAGCCGGTAGCCGAAGACCGCGTCGTGCCATTTGATCTCCCCGCGCAATTCGAGCGCGTAGGGATCGAGCAAAAGCTTGTTGGGATTGAAGCGGTGGCCGGCCTCGGGCGCGTAGGGGCCGTGCACCCTGTAGCCGTAGAGCTCTCCCGGCCGCACTTCCGGCAGATAGCCGTGCCAGACCTCGTCCGTATATTCCGGCAGCGCCACGCGTTCCAGCTCGCGCCGGCCCGAGCGATCGAAGAGGCACAGTTCGACCTTGGTCGCGTTGGCGGAGAAGAGGGCGAAATTCACCCCCGTGCCGTCCCATGTAGCTCCGAGTGGAAAGGGCAGTCCCGCGCCGACGGTGGATCGGTAGGATTTCATAAATTCCTTGGGGGCAAAGAATTCAGTCGCCCACCATGAACTGCCCCGACGCCCTCCGGTTCCAGGCCTGAATTTTGGCCGCCTCAATTAAGCCTGCGAGGCATGGAACATTCCTTCGCCTTGGGCGTTCGGCGTGGCAGGCCCGGAAGTGGCCGATCGGGAGGAAAAGATGATCGAACACCACGACGCCGCGAACGAGGCGTCGCGCAAAGCTGCCGTCAAGCATCGTGAGCCGGACGTAATTCCCAATTTCCGCAAGCGTTGGCAGGAGAAGCCGGCGCCGTCGAAATCCAAGAAAAAAGTCGATTGCGGCGAGCTGTTCTGGTCGTGGGCGGCGCCCAAGGGTTCCGGCCGCGAGTCTTAAAGTCGTTCAGGATCAGCCCTGGCTTGCCTCGATCTGGCGGTGAACCGCTTCGCAAAGCCCTTCCTTGTCGAA
>JBQCFH010000398.1:0-3079 GCA_051959385.1 Rhizobiaceae bacterium
CGCAACGGCCGCTTCGCCGGCCTGCTGCGCGCCGGCGGCCTGTTGACGGACGAGGAGGTCCGCCGCATCACCCGGCCGCTGACCGAAGAGGCCGCATAACGCCTCGATGCGTTCGTCTCGATCAAAAGGCAGCCCCCAAGAAAGGGCTGCCTTTCGGCTTTCACGCGAGACGATTACTTGTCTCCCCGCTCGGTCCTCAGCTTCGCCCAGTAATCCAGCCGCTTGCGGATTTCCCGCTCGAAGCCTCGGTCGACGGGATCGTAGAATTTCTGCCTGCCAAGCTTCTCCGGAAAATAGTCCTGGCCTGAGAACGCTTCGGGCTCGTCATGGTCGTAGCGGTAGCCCGAGCCGTATCCCTCGCCCTTCATCAGCTTGGTCGGCGCGTTGAGGATATGCTTGGGCGGCATCAGCGAGCCGTGCTCCTTGGCGGCCCGCGTCGCCGCCGAAAACGCCGTATAGGCAGCGTTCGATTTGGGCGCCGTCGCCAGATAGATGCACGCTTCGGCGAGCGCCAGCTCGCCCTCGGGCGAGCCGAGATAATCGTAGGCATCCTTGGCGGCGTTAGCGATGACCAGCGCCTGCGGATCGGCGAGGCCGATATCCTCGACCGCCATGCGCACGAGGCGCCGCCCGATATAGAGCGGGTTCTCGCCTGCATCGAACATCCGCGCGAGGTAGTAGAGCGCTGCATCCGGGTCCGAACCCCGGACCGACTTGTGCAAGGCCGAGATCAGATTGTAGTGGCCGTCCTGGCTCTTGTCGTAGACAGGCGCGCGTCGCTGGACGATGCGCATCAGCCCGTCGGCGTCGAAGGTTTCGCCCTCGCCGGCGGCGCGCCAGACTTCCTCGGCAAGCGTCAGCGCCGCGCGTCCGTCCCCATCCGAAAGCCTGATAAGCACCGCCCGCGCCTCCTCGTCGAGCGGCAGCGCCCTGCCCTCGGCTTGCTCCGCGCGTGCAAGGAGCCTGGCGATGCTTTCCTCATCGAGCGCATGAAAGACGAGCACGCGCGCCCGCGACAGAAGCGCCGCATTGAGCTCGAAGGAAGGGTTTTCCGTCGTCGCGCCGACCAGCACGACGGTTCCGTCTTCCATGACCGGCAGGAAGGAATCCTGCTGCGCCCGATTGAACCGATGGATCTCGTCGACGAACAGCAATGTCTGCCGGCCGTTCGCGCGGCGCAGCCTCGCAGCCTCGAATACCTTCTTCAGATCGGCGACACCGGAGAAGATCGCTGAAATCTGCTCGAAGGCGAGCCCGGTCCGGCCGGCGAGCAGCCGCGCGACGGTCGTCTTCCCCGTGCCCGGCGGCCCCCAGAAGATCATTGAGCCGAGCGAACCGGAGCGGATCATCCGCGTCAGCGCGCCGTCCGGCCCGGTCAGGTGCTCCTGGCCGACCACATCCTCCAGCCGCATCGGCCGCAGCCGGTCCGCGAGCGGGCGGCCTGGTTCCGGCGGCTTGGGCGAGGATTGATCGAAGAGGTCCGCCATGCCGCCCGCGCTAGAACTGCAGGATTTGACGGATGGTCTGGCCGTCTCGCACGAAGGTGAAGCGCCAAAGCCGCGTGCGGCGCGATGCCGCCTTCTCCAGATCCTCGGCGCTCTTGATTTCCGCGCCGTTGACTTCGCGGATGATGTCGCCCTTGGCAAAGCCCAGGCTCGCGGCTGGCGAATCGTCCTCCAGATCGACGATGACCACGCCGGTCGAGTCCGTCGGCATGCCGAGGCGCTGCGCCAGCCGCGGCGACAGGGCAGCCACCTTGGCGCCAGCGAACGGGCTTTGCCCATCGATGGTGATTTCCTTGGACGACTCTCCCGCGGGGGCGCGCTCCAGCTTGACTTTGACCTGCTTCTTCTCGCCTTGCCGAACGATATCGAAGGTGGAGGTGCTGCCGATCGGCTGCGTCGACAGGCGGAAGTTCAGCGCCTGCGGGTCGTCGATCTTGACGCCGTCCATGGCCACGACCACGTCGCCCGCTTTAAGCCCGGCCTCGGCCGCGGGACCGTCCTTCGCGACCGACGAAACGAGCGCGCCGGTCGGCTTGTCCATGCCGAGCGCATCGGCGAATTGCGGCGTCACCTCCTGGAACTCGGCGCCGATATAGGGCCGCTCGAAATAATCCGCGCCGCTCTTTGCCGACTGGAGGAAAGCGCGCACCATGTTGGACGGGATGGCGAAGCCGATGCCGATGGAGCCGCCGCTCTTGCTGTAGATGGCGCTGTTGATGCCGACCAGTTCGCCCTTCATGTCGATCAGGGCACCGCCGGAATTGCCCGGATTGATGGCCGCATCGGTCTGGATGAAGAAACTGTAGTCGGAAACCCCGATATGGGTCCGCGCGAGGGCCGAGATGATCCCGCTGGTCGTGGTCTGGCCTACGCCGAACGGATTGCCCATGGCGAGCACGAGATCGCCGACCTCCAGGGCGTCGGAATCGCCGAGCGGAATGGTCGGCAGCGGGTCCGGCGCCTTGATCTTGAGCACCGCCAGGTCGACCTTGTCGTCCTTGAGTACGATCTTGCTCTCGAACTCGCGCCCGTCCGGCAGCGCCACCTTGACCTCGTCCGCGCCCTTGATGACGTGGTTGTTGGTCACGATGATGCCCGACGGATCGACGATCACGCCTGAGCCGAGCGACGACTGCACGCGCGGCGGCATCTGCTGGCCGAAGAAGCGGCCGAAGAACGGATCGTCCATGAAGGGCGACTGCACGCGCACCTTGCTCGACGCATAGACGTTAACGACGGCCGGCGCGGTGCGTTTCACCAGCGGTGCGAAGGAAAGCTCTATCTGCTCGCGCCCGAAGGGCACGCGGCGCAGCGTCTGATCCTTCTGCGCGGCCCCGCTATCCGCCGGCTTCTTGTCATTGTCGCTGGAGCCCAGCAGGTCGGAGAGGACGCTTCCGAGCGTACTCTTTTCTTCCCCTGATGCCTCGATGGCAAAGGAGAAGACCAAGGCCCCGATCAGGGCATAGATGACCACGAAGGTGAGACGCTTTTTGCCGTTTCGCATTCTTGCTTTTCCGCCATCGATCATGTCAGCGCCGTTCTCCCAAAGGATTATGTAAAAGGGAAGGCTGTTC
>JBQCFH010000399.1:0-5917 GCA_051959385.1 Rhizobiaceae bacterium
CCGGTACGACCGCGCCGAAGCCCTCGACCCCCGGGTCCGGCCTTTGGCCGGCCCGAGGACAGGCCAGGGCCCGAAATCGCTCCGGCAGAATGGTTCCATTTGAATGCAACTCGCTCTAGAATTGCGGTCGGGCTCGAAGGCCTGACCATGGAACACAGACTCGCCGCTGTGCTGGCCGCCGATATGGCGGGTTACTCCCGGCTTATGGAAGCCGATGAGATGGGCACGCTTGCGCGCCTTCGTGCGCATCGGATCGAACTGATCGATCCGGCGATTGCCAAGAACCAAGGACGTATTTTCAAGACTACCGGCGACGGCCTGCTCGTCGAATTCCAGAGCGTGGCCGATGCCGTGCGCTGCGCCACCGAGGTGCAGATCCGCATGCGCCGGCGCAACGCGGACGTGCCTGAGAATAAGCGGATCCATTTCCGCATCGGCATCAATCTCGGAGACATTATTTACGACGACGACGACATCTACGGCGATGGCGTCAACGTGGCCGCCCGGCTCGAGCAGCTGGCGGATATCGGCGGGATATGTGTCTCGCAAGCCGTTCGGGAACAGGTCTCGGACCGGGTCGATATCCAATTCGAGGATCTGGGCGAGAAAACCCTCAAGAACATTTCGCGCCCGGTTCGGGTCTGGCGCGCCGTGCTCGAAGACGGTGCGGCGGTCCCGGACCCCGGTGCGGGCCAGGGGCGGCGTGCCGTCGTCAAGCCGTCCATCGCGGTATTGCCGTTCGCCAATATGAGCCGGGGCCCGGAGCAGGAATATTTTGTCGACGGATTGACCGAGGACATCATTACGGAGCTGTCGCGCAGGCACGAACTCTTCGTCATCTCGCGCAATTCGACCTTTGTCTACAAGGGCCAGTCGGTGAACCTTCGCGAGGTCGCCCGGAAATTGGGGGCGCAATATCTCGTCGAGGGCAGCGTTCGCCGCTCGGGCGATCAGCTGCGCGTCACCGCCCAGTTGATCGACACGTCGAACGACACGCATATCTGGGCCGAGCGCTACGACCGCAAGCTGGACGACGTCTTTGCCATCCAGGACGAGCTGACCGCGGCCATTGTCGCCACACTGCCGGGCCGCGTCGAAGCGGCGCAACAGGACCTCCTCGCCCGCAAGACGCCGGCCAGTTTTGCCGCCTACGAGTGCGTGCTCGCGGCCAAGGTGCGCCATCACCGGAGTGATCGTGCCGAAAACGAGGAGGCGCAGAAGCTTATCGCACAGGCCGTGGAACTGGACCCAGACTACGCGCATGCGCACGCCTGGCGCGGCTGCATTCTGGGTCAGGCCTGGGTCTATGGCTGGTGCGCCGACAGGGAGGCGACCTACCGCGAGGTCCTTCGCGAACTAGAGATCGCCCGGAGTCTTGATGAGAATGATGCCGACGTGCATCGGATTCTGGCGGCAAGCTGCATCAACCGCGACGACCTGGACAAGGCGCGGCACCATCAGGAACGCGCTCTTGCGCTCAATCCGAACTACGACCTCGTCGTTGTCCAGCAGGGCGAACTGCTGAGCTGGCTCGGCAACCCGAAAGAGGGCGTCGAATGGATCCGGAAGGCAATGCGGCTGAACCCGCATCATCCCGAGAGGTTCTGGAGCCATCTTGGCAAGGCGCATTTTGCGGCGCGTGAATACGCCGAGGCGCTCGACGCCTTTATGCATCTCGCCAGGATGGATGCCTCCCAGCATGCCTTTGTCGCGGCGACCTACGCTTTGATGGGAGATCCGACGGCTGCCGCGGCGCATTACGAACAGATGACGGTGCTCGACCCGGAACTCACCATCGACGCCTTTCTTGCCACGCTGCATTACGGACAGGAGACCGATCTGGCGCATATAAGGACAGGGCTGACGATGGCCGAGGCGGCTTTTGGCGAACGCGAAGGTGCGAGGCAAACAGCGTCCAGACCGACGGAAGCTGCGCCCAGATCGCCTGAGGGTTGCGCGTAGCAGGTATCGTCGGCGTCTCGGAACCGTGGCTTTCCGCTCGTCCGGCGCCTCTCACGAACGGCGGCCCCTATACGTGCGGCAGGCCGAGCAGACGGCGTACCGCGCGCGTGATCGCCAGCGCACGGGAGCGGCGTAGCAGGTTGTTCTCGGCCGCGAGCCTCGCATTCTCGCGTGTCAGCCTGTCGCAATCCTTCAGAAGTTGCCGCATATGCGGATCGATGAGCGCCTCCACCCCGATCCACCGTTCAAGATGCCCCTCGCGCGCCAGCCGCTCGAAGCATTCGGCGATGATGACGCCGCTGTCATGCGGCGATTGCGGCGCATAGTGATAGCTCTGGCCTGGCCGGTCGACGCTGATCCGGTCGAGGATGAAGTGCTGGAAAAAAAGCCGCTCCTCCGTGGTCGAGCAGGCCGGCAGGACCGCTTCCAGCCATCCGGTGAACATGGTCGTCCAGGACGCGCGCTTGCGCTCGTCGGGCCAGTCGAACCATTGCTTGTAGTAGTTCCCCTCGTGGTCGAGCCGATAGTAGAGGGGCTCGGGCACCCGTATGAACGCACCCCAGCGCAGGACCTTGGCCAGCCAGACGAAGATTTCCGACAGCGCCCTGAATTCGTCGGCGCGCACCAGGCCGGCCTGCTCGATCGCGGCCCGCCGGAACAGCCCGCGCACCGCCACCGGCTGCTTCTCCTCGATGAATTGCCGCAGGCGCCGGAGCGTGTCCCCTTCGATCGAGGGCGCGGTCTCGACGTCGTTGCGGCCGCCGACCCATTGACAATCTGCATAGACGGCCGCCGCGTCAGGACGCGCTTCGGCGACCTCGACCAGCCTCTCGAAGAATTCCGGCGCGGTCGTGTCGTCGTGCTGGCGATAGCAGAAGAAGTCGCCGATCGGCTGTTGCAGCAGCCAGTTGAAATTGCCGAACCAGTCGAGCCGCTCCGGATGGACGACCATGCGGAACCGGTCGTCGGCGAGGAAGGGGCGGCACGCTTCCGCGCTCTCCTCGTCGGCGCCGTCGACCGAGATGATGACCTCGAAATCGGTGAAGGTCTGCGCCTGAAGCGACCGCAACGCGTCCGCCACCTGATCCCGGCCCCGATAGAGGGGCATGCCAACGGTGATTCGCCTGGTCATGCCGCCGCCTTTCGCGTCACGTCTTCGACAGGATCCTATCCGCGCATCGTTCGGCGAAATAGGGCGCCATCGTCAATTTGCCTGGATCGACGGAATGGTAGGCGCCCTTGGAATGCACGCCGATCTCGTAGCGCTTGTGAAGCTCGCTTTGCGGATCGTAGATATCCGTCTCGCCCCAGGCCACGATCGCGCCGCCCTTTACCGATACGTCTCCAAGCGTCGTCACCTCGATGGGCGCGAGAGCGCGTACGACCTCCGACAGCGCGGCGATGGTGGCGTCAGCGATCTCCGAGCGGGCCGGCTCCGGCGGGTAGGTGGGCCAGGCTGGCGGCGCCAGCGCGCTCGAGATTTCCCGGACGCAGGAAGGATACCAGGTGAGATAGATGGTCCCCTCGGGATAGCTGACGACTTCGCCGAACGGCCCGGATATGAAGGTTGCGCTGGGCGGCCGGGGCAACGGATCCGGCCAGGAGAAGCCGACCCCGTATTTGAGGCGGTAGAGCCAGGGCTTGCCGGGGCTCCGCCCCATCGTCGCGTCCACGGCGAGCCTTCCCTCCCAGAGCGCGTTCACGACGTGATCGAAGCGCTCCCGCCTCTCGACCTTTTCGCACCTGGTCGTGATCGTGACGCCTGCCGCGGCCTCGGCGGCGCTGAGAACTTCATGCGACAGCCGCAATTCGATCCGCGGATGCGCGCTGATCGCGCGCGTCATCAGTCGCGCCAGCTCGAGCGGATCGACGGCGATCTCCGGCGTCTCGAACACGGCCACGGCCTTGGACGGGTCGAAGGCGGCACTCCGCTCCTCGGGCGACCAGTCCCGGGGCGCCTGCGAAAGGTCGCGGCCGAAATAGGCGTCCGGGCGGCCGTCCAAGGCGGCGACGATCAGCCGATGCACCGCGGCGAAATAGTCCCGCACCTCCGCCGCGCTGTGCTGGCTGTCGCTGTGGACGACGTAGGCGGCGGGAACCGAAGTCGCCATCCTCTCGACTTGCAGGCCGAGATGGCGGCTGAGGAAGGGCGCGAATGCGAGCGCCCCTTCGATCATCGTGCGGGCGGTGGCCAGCGACGGGTCGGCCGCATACATCCAGCCGAGATGGATCTTGCCTTCGTTGGCCACCGCCGTTCTGCTGAGGATGGAGCTGTTGCGGTCGAACAGAACCACCTGCTCGCCGCGGTCGGCCAGCGCCAGCGCAATGCAGCAGCCTTGCAGGCCGCCTCCGAGAACCGCAACCGCCATGGACCTGCCCCACCTCGTCTCGGCGGCAGAGATACATTTGGCGCGCTGGTGGCGCAACGGGCCGACCGCGCGTACCGGGATGCCGCCCGCCCGACCTCCCTGCACCTTGGTGCGATGGACAGGCCGTCGGCCGTGCGCTACGTCCTCCTCTCCGACCAGCAGGAGGGAAGCGCCATGGCGTTGGACATTGAAGGCGAGGAGCGCATCGAGGCGCCGATCGGGAAGGTGTGGGAAGCCTTGAACGATCCCGACGTGCTGAAGGACTGCATTCCCGGCTGCCAGAGCCTGGAGAAGAAGTCGGACACGCATCTCGACGCGGTGGTGTCGCTGAAGATCGGGCCGATCAAGGCGAAGTTCCAGGGCGCGGTCGAACTGAAGAATCTCAATCCGCCGCACGCCTACACCATTCAGGGCGAAGGCAAGGGCGGCATCGCCGGCTTCGCCAAGGGCGGCGCCGACGTGACGCTGAAGGAAGACGGCGCCGACGCCACCGTGCTCACCTACAAGGCGAGGGCGGAGGTCGGCGGCAAGATCGCCCAACTCGGCAGCCGTCTGATCGGCTCTACTTCGAAGAAGCTCGCCGGCCAGTTCTTCGATACATTCAACAAGAAGGTGAGCGGGAAGTAGACCGGTCGCCCTACGCCAAGGCGAGCGCATATGGTTCTGTCGACGCGGCCAACGTCGCCGTCATCCTCGGTCTTGTCCCGAAGATCTGCCGAGTCTGCCGGTTGCCGACCTGGAAATCGGCTCTCTGCTCGTCCGGATCGGCCGTAATTGCATCACCCGAGGTAGCCTCGGGACAAGTCCGAGGATGACGGCGCTATACGCGCCCGGTTTCCCGCAAATTCCCATGCCGTAGGCGATTACGCTTCTACCGTCCCGTAAATTTCGGCTGGCGTTTCTGCAGGAAGGCCGAGACGCCTTCCTGGTAGTCGTCGGTGAGGCCCGCTTCGCGCTGCAATTTCGCCTCGACCTCCAGCTGCTGCTCGAGCGAGTTGGTCGAGGCCGCCTGGATCGCCCGTTTGGTGAGCGCGTAGCCGCGGGTCGGTCCCTTGGCGAGGATTTCGGCGAGCGCGGTAGTCTCCGACATCAATTCGCCGTCGTCGACGGCGCGCCAGATCAGTCCCCAGGCGGCCGCTTCCTCGGCGGAGAGCGGATAGGCGGTCATTGCCAGCGCCTTGGCCCGCGCCTCGCCCAGATGCCGCGTCAGCCAGTAGGTGCCGCCGGCGTCCGGGATAAGACCGATCTTCGAGAAGGCCTGGATGAATTTCGCCGATTTCGCCGCGATGACGACATCGCAGGCAAGCGCGATATTGGCGCCGGCGCCGGCCGCGACGCCGTTGACGGCGCAGATCACCGGCTTCTCCATCGACCGCAGCAGCCGGATGAGCGGCGCGTAGTAGGTGGCCAACGTCTTGCCGAGATCGGGCGCCTCGCCCAGCATCGCCGGATCGCGGTCGGCGAGGTCCTGGCCGGCGCAGAAGCCGCGTCCGGCGCCGGTCAGCACGACGGCGCGGCAATCCTGCTCGGCGGCGCATGCCTCGAGCGCGGCCCTTAGCTGCTCATGCTGCTCGACGTTGAAGGAA
>JBQCFH010000400.1:0-6375 GCA_051959385.1 Rhizobiaceae bacterium
GGGCGGCGTGCAGCTCAACACCCCGGTCGGGACGGTGGGCATACGCGGCGGCATCGCCAACCTGGTTTTCGATCCGCAGCAGCCCGGCATTCCGCCGCACATCGACCTTGTATACGGCAATTCGATCCAGCTCTGGCGCGATCAGCAAAAGCTGTCGCGTCTCTACGCCAACGGCTATTCGATCTGGTTCGGGCCGGACGGGCAGCCTCACATCCGGCGCACGCCGCAGGAATGGCTGGCCATCCTGCAGGGATTGCTCGGGGGCAGGAGCGGACAGCATGGCGGCGCCAGCCATCCGCCCAGCGATACGCTCGTTCAGTCGAGCACGCTGCCGCAGTCGAATTCGGGCCAGACGCCCTCTTTCGGCAGCTTTCCGTCCCCGTTCCCGTCGCCAGACACGACGATCGTGCAACAGGGGAGCGGTGATCATACCCGGATCACAGTCGTGAATCCTTGCTACCCCTATCCCTATTGCGATTGAATTCCGCGGAAACATCGAACAGAAGCTCAGCCGCCGCCGAACGCCACAAGGGCGTCATCGTCTGGGGCCTCGGCCTTCTGGTGCTCGTCCTTGCCGTCGGCGCGATCCTCTCGCGCCCTTCCGTCTTCGCCCATCTCAGTAATCTGGTCTTCGACAGCTACCAGCGCCTGAAGCCGCGGGAAGAGGCAGGGGCGCCGGTCGCCGTGGTCGACATCGACGAGGCCTCGCTTGGCCGGATCGGGCAGTGGCCGTGGCCGCGCACGACGCTCGGCGCCCTGGTCGACAGCCTCGGGCAAATGGGCGCGGGCGCGATCGCCTTCGACATGGTCTTTCCCGAGCCGGACCGGACATCGCCGTCACGCGCCATCGCCGCGCTGCGGGAGGAAGGGGCGCGGGTCGAATTGCCCGCCGGGGCGGCGCGGCTCGACAATGATGCGGTGCTGGCCGAGGCGTTCTCCCGCAACAGGGTGGTGGCCGGCATCGCCATCAGCAACGAAAACAACAATGCCCTGCCGCCGCCCAAGGCGGGCTTCGCCTTCGGCGGCGAAAGCCCGAAGGACTATCTTCCCGCCTTCAGCGGCGGCGTTGCCAATCTGCCCGAACTTAACAAGGCGGCCACCGGGATCGGCTTCTTCTCCTTTCCGCTGAGCGGGGACGGCGTGGTGCGCTCGCTGCCGCTTCTGGCGAGGGCGGGCGACAGCATCTATCCGGCGTTGGCGATCGAGGCGCTTCGGGTAGCGCAGGATGCCGGCAGCTTCATCATCCGCAGCACCGGCGCGAGCGGCGAGGCCAATACGGGCCGTCCGGCCATGACTGCGCTCAAGGACGGCGATTTCGCCATGCCGACGGGTCCGGACGGTACGTTCCGCATCTACTATTCCGGCATGCCGGGGATGAGGACGATTTCCGCCGCCGACATTCTCGATCCGGGCAAGGCGGCGGCGCTGGCTCAGGAAATCTCGGGCCACATCGTGCTTGTCGGCACTAGCGCCGTCGGGTTGCGGGACCTCGTCGCCACGCCCTTCCGCGAGGCCATGCCGGGGGTCAGGGTGCATGCGGAGATCATCGACCAGATCCTGGGGCAAAGCTTCCTGACACGTCCGGACTGGGCGCGCGGGGCGGAAATTTCGTTGGCGGTCGGGCTCGGGCTTTTGCTTCTACTTCTCGAATGGCGCTTCGGCGCCGTCGTCAACAGCGTCGCCGCCCTCTGTTTCATCGCGCTCGTGGTCGGCCTGTCATGGGTGGCTTTCAGCCGCTGGCATCTCCTGATCGACCCGATCCTTCCGGCAAGCGCCGTCGCGCTGGTCTTCGCCGCGACCACACCGGCGCTGCTGCTCCTCGCCAACCGGGAAAGGCGCTTCATCCACTCCGCCTTCGGCCGTTATCTCTCGCCGACGCTTGTCGGGCGGCTGGCCGAGAACCCGGACGAGCTCAAGCTCGGCGGTGAAATCCGCGATCTCACGATCCTCTTCTCCGACATACGCGGCTTCACGACGCTGTCGGAGAACCTCGACCCGGCGGCGCTGACGACGCTGCTCAACGATTTCCTGACGCCGGCAACCGACGTGCTTTTGAAAGCGGAAGCCACCATCGACAAATATATCGGCGATGCGATCATGGCGTTCTGGAACGCGCCGCTCGACATCCCGGACCATCGCCGCAAGGCCTGCCTTGCCGCGCTTGCCATGCGGGGCGCGCTCGAGGACCTCAACCGGCAGCGCGGCATGGCGCTCAAGATCGGCATCGGCCTCAACTCGGGGGCCTGCTGCGTCGGCAATCTCGGCTCGGCGCAGCGCTTCAGCTATTCGGCGATCGGCGACAGCGTCAATCTGGCTTCGCGCATCGAAGGCCTGACGAAACAGTACGGAGTCGATATACTGGTGACGGAGGAAACCCGCGATGGGGCGCCGGACCTCGCTTTCCTCGAGGCGGATCGCGTCAAGGTGGTCGGGCGCGAGCATCCGATCACGGTATTCGCGCTCCTCGGCGACGCCGGCTTCGCCGGAAGCGGGTCGTTCCGCGATCTGTGGCAGGCGCATGATCATTTCCTCGACGCCTACCGGAGCGGCGATATCGCGGGAGCGATCGTGGCGCTGGAGGCGGTTTGGGCCATGGCGCCGGAATCCGTGAGCGGACTCTACCACGTCTACGGCGAGCGGCTTGCCTTGCTTGCCGAGACGCCGCCTGAGCCGGGATGGGACGGGGTGTTCGTCGCCGAGCGCAAGTAGCAGGTCACGCATTGCGGCGAAACGAGGCCCCGATTATCGTCATGCGACACCGAAGGGGGCGACCGTGAGCGATTCAGTCGTGCTTCTGCTGCTCTTGCTGCAGGTGAAGCATCTTCTTTTCGATTTCGTCCTGCAGGGCCCCTATCAATTGAAGAACAAGGGGACCTACGGGCATCCGGGCGGCATCCTGCATTCCGGGCTCCATGCCGGCGGCACGGCGCTCATCCTTCTTGTCCTGGCCGTGCCTGCCGGGACGCTCGCCGCCATCGCGGCCGGCGAATTCCTGGTGCACTACCACATCGACTGGTGCAAGGAGCAGATCACGCGACGCTGGGGCGGCAAGCAGAACGCCTTCTTCTGGCGGATGATCGGCCTCGACCAGTTCCTGCACCAGCTGACCTATGTGGCAATCGCGGCGATCCTGTACGCGTGAGAGTGGGCCGCAGGAGGCGGGCGTGCGTCATGAATTAAGGTTTTCCCCCTCTCCGTCGCGCTGCGCGCGACACCTCTCCCCCACTTCGTGAGGGGAGAGGTGCCGAGCGAAGCACGACGGAGAGGGGGTCGACAGCGCGCGCCTTACGCCAGCGTCTCGGCTCTTCGGCGGAGCGCACCGGAAAGCGGACTGTCGTGGCGCATCCGCTCGCGTTCCCGGGTCAGGCTCAGCGCGAGCCCATGATCGCCGGCGCGGATGGCCGCCTCGATCAGCGTCAGCTCGATCACGTCGCGCTGCGCATGGCTGCCGCCGAAGCGTGAGGCGATGCCACGGATCGGCAGGATGAGCTTCGCGGCCTCTGCATAGTC
Organism: Rhizobiaceae bacterium; assembly: GCA_051959385.1. Classification (GTDB taxonomy): domain Bacteria; phylum Pseudomonadota; class Alphaproteobacteria; order Rhizobiales; family Rhizobiaceae; genus Mesorhizobium_L. Next base: position 3,511 of record JBQCFH010000400.1, read on the forward strand.
GCCCCGGCCGAAGGCGTGGATGGCGCTCGCCAGCGGATGGCCAACATCGCGGGTGAAGGCGGCATTGTCGTCGTCACGCCGTATGGCGTCCTCCTGCGCGGCAAGCAGGGTGCGCGCGGCTTCCTCGCGACCGGCGCCGACGAAGGCCATCATGGCGTGGGCGTCGTTGAAGGCGTAGTTGCCGGCGGCTGCCAGCGGCAGCCAATTGTCCGCCAGCTTTTGCCAGCGGTCGCCGACATCGTGGCCGCCGAGATGCAGCCGCCAGAGCAGCGAGGACGCATCGACCATGTTGAGCGCCAGCGTCGAAGCCTTGCCGTAGATCGGGCCGTCATAAAGCGCGAGGATCTCGTCGGCCTCGCCGAGATCGTAGTGGAAGAGCGCCAGATGCCACCAATTGTGCACCTGCAGGAAGCTGCCGGTCGACCAGGCTTCCGGATTGGCGCGCATCCAGCCGATCCCCTCCCGCTGGCGGCACTGCATTTCCATGACGTGCGCCACCGCGTGCTGGGCCCAGCCGTTGCGCGGCTCGAGCTCGACCGCCCGGCGGCCGGCGGCCTCGGCCTCGGCATATTCGGCGTTCTCCTCCAGCCCGAAGGCGCGCATGCCGAGCATCGAATGGTAGCCGGGCATGGCCGCGTCCCAGGCGGGCAGGGCTGCGGCGATGCGGCCCTTGAGCGAAGCGGCGTTGCCGGTGAAGAAATCGATCTGGTGGCCGGCCTGGAGCGCCAGGATGTCGCGCGGGTGCTCGGCCGAGATTTCGCCGAGCAGCCGGCCGGCGGCATGCCAGCTTCCGCGCGCGAGGAGGCCCAGCGCCTCGACATGACGGCGCTCGCGGTTGTCGGCTGCATGGCGCGCCGCCTGAGCTTGGCACTCGGCGGCGATTTTCGCGGCCCTGGGCTCGGTGCTCAGCGCGTAGAGATAGCCCTTGAAGACATGTGCCATGGTGAACTCCGGCGCGGCCGCGATCGCCCGGTCGGCCGAGCCGACCGGATCGCCGACGAAGGCCTGCAATTCCGCCATCGCCTGCTCATAGGCGGGCAGGCTGTCGGCGGAGGCGCCGGAAAGCGGCAGTCCGAGGGAATCGCGAAGGGTCACGCTGATCGAAATCCTGTCTGATCGGGCATTCTTCGAATGTAGCGCGCGGGGCTGTTGTGCGGCAACGGCGATCCGCTATCGTCGCGTGCCGAAGAAGTTAAATCGGCCTGCCTCATGCGCGGAGATGGAACGACTTGTCCGAGACAATCATGCTGGAGAGCGGCGATGCCTCAGCCACGATCTCGACGCTGGGAGCCGAACCCGTCGCCTGGACCGTCGCGGGGCGCGATCTCCTGTGGACCGGCGATCCCGCCTACTGGGCGCGCATCAGCCCGGTGCTGTTCCCGACGGTCGGCCGCGTTCGCGGCGGCGAACTCCGCGTCGGCAGCAAGGCCTATCCGATGGAGATCCATGGCTTCGCGCCGGTAAGCGAATTTTCGGTGGCGGAGCGCGCCGGCGATGCCGTCCGCTTCGTGCTCGAAGACGATGCGGAAACCCGCCGGCGCTATCCTTTCGCTTTCCGGCTCGAAGTGGCATACCGGCTGACGGAGCACGCGCTTACGACTGAATTCCGCGCCGTCAATCCGGGAGACCGGCCGCTGCCCTTTGCGATCGGCTTTCATCCCGGTTTCCGCTGGCCCTTCGGCGCGGGCGGTCGCGCCAGGTACCTGATCGAGTTCGAGCAGGCGGAGAATGCAGCCGTGCCTGTCATCACGAAGGATGGGCTCTTTTCCGGCGAGAAGCGTCCGGCGCCGCTCGAAGGCCGCATCCTGCCGCTCGACGAGACGGTGCTGGCGCGGGAGGCGCTCTGCTTCCTCGACGCAAAGAGCCGCCATGTCCGGCTGGTCAGTCCCGGAGATGGCGCGATCCGCATGGGCGCGGAGAATTTTTCGCATTGGGCGCTCTGGAGCCGCTCCGGTGCGCCTTTCGTCTCGATCGAGGCGTGGACGGGCCATGGCGATCCCGACGGGTTCATGGGCGACATCGCGGAGAAGCCGTCCATGCGTTTCCTTGCGCCGGGCGCGGAATCCCGCCACCGCGTCGAGTTCCTCTGGCAGCCCGAGGGCTGAGATGGCCTTCCCGCCCGAACGCATCGTCTGCCTGACCGAGGAGACGGTGGAGACGCTCTACCTTCTCGGGCAGCAGCATCGCATCGCCGGCGTTTCGGGCTACGCGGTGCGCCCGCCCCAGGTGCGCAGGGAAAAGCCGCGCGTCAGCGCCTTCATCTCCGCCGACATCCCGAAGATCCTGGCGCTGGCACCGGACCTCGTCCTCACCTTCTCCGATCTGCAGGCGGATATCGTCGCCAGCCTGATCCGCGAAGGCGTCGAGGTTCACGCCTTCAACCAGCGCACGGTCGAGGGCATCTTCGCCATGATCGAGACGCTCGGCGCGCTGGTCGGCGCGACCGACGCCGCCGGCCGGCTGGTCGGGGGCTATCGGCGGAAGAGCGCGGCGCTCCGCGACACGGCGCCGTACCGCCGCCCGCGCGTCTATTTCGAGGAATGGGACGAGCCGATGATCTCGGGCATCGGCTGGGTATCGGAACTCATCGAAATCGCCGGCGGCGCGGATTGCTTTCCCGAGCGTGCCCTCCGCGCGTCGGCCCGCGACCGCATCGTCCAGTCGGCGGACGTGATCGCCTCGGCGCCCGACATCATCATCGGCTCGTGGTGCGGCAAGAAGTTCCGGCCGGAGAAAGTCGCGGCGCGCGAGGGCTGGTCGGAAATCCCGGCCGTCCGCGATCGCCGTATCCACGAGATCAAATCGACTGTTATCCTGCAGCCCGGGCCGGCCGCGCTCACCGACGGGCTCGACCAGCTCGCGGCG
>JBQCFH010000401.1:0-13949 GCA_051959385.1 Rhizobiaceae bacterium
GCGAGCACCTATGCGTTCCAGTTCCATCCGGAAGTGACGATCGAGGCCTTCCGTCGCTGGCAGGCCGCGCCGAACGCCTTCTACGACAAGCCCGGGGCGCAGACGCGCGAAGAGCAGGACCGCCTGATGCATCGTCACGACGCCGCCCAGGCGGGGTGGTTCTACGGCTTCCTCGAAAGGCTGTTCGGCCAGCAAGCCGGCGGCTCGCCGAGCGAAGCCGTCAGCCCCGAAGGGCGCCCTCCGGCTGTGCCGACACAGCCGTTTCCAGCGGCTTGATCCGCAGCCGCGTGATGCGGTTCTTGTCGCGCTTCATGACGATGAAGCGCATGCCGTGGAAGGTGAAGGCCTGCTTTTCCTCCGGAATGGTCTGCGTCTCGTGGATGACAAGGCCGGCAATGGTCGTCGCCTCCTCGTCGGGCAGGTGCCAGTCGAGCGCGCGATTGAGGTCGCGGATCGGAACCGAGCCCTCGACCACCACCGAGCCGTCGGCTTCCTGCTTCACGCCCTGCATCTCGATGTCGTGCTCGTCGGCGATCTCGCCGACGATCTCCTCGATGATGTCCTCCAGCGTCACCATGCCTTCCACCTCGCCATATTCGTCGACGACGATTGCGAAATGCGACTTGCGGCGCAGGAAGGCGTTGAGCTGGTCGGCGAGCGAGGTCGTGTCGGGCACGAACCAGGGCTTTGTCGCGACCTTCAGGATATCGATCTGCCTCGCATCGTTGCCGGCCTCGTTCAACGCGCGCAGCATATCCTTGGCGTGGACGACGCCGACAATGTTGTCGGTCGAGCCGCGCCAGAGCGGGACGCGCGTATAGGGGCTCTGCAGGATCTCGCGCACGATCGCGTCGGAAGGCTCGTCGGCATTGACCGACAGCATGCGCGTGCGGTGGACCATGACGTCCGAGACCTCGAGCTCGGCGAGGTCGAGCAGCCCGCCGAGCCGGTCGCGCTCCAGCTTGACGAAGGCGCCCTCCCGATGCAGCACCTCGGCGGTGCCGCGCAGCTCCTCATGCGCGGAGAGCAGCGACTGGTGCTCCTGCAGGCCAACGCGGAAAATCCTGAGCACGATGCGGACGATGCGGTTGACCAGCGCCGCAACCGGGCCCGCGATGAAGACGAAGGCGCGGACCAGCGGCGCCACGGCGAGGGCGAAGCGGTCGGGGCCCGAAATCGCCCAGGATTTCGGCAGCACCTCAGCGAAGACGACCAGCAGCACAGTCATCGCGGCGGTCGAATAGGCGACGCCGCGCGCGCCGAAGAGGTCGAGGAAGATCGATGTCGCGAGCGAGGAGGCGAGAATGTTGGCGAGATTGTTGCCGATCAGAAGCGCGCCGATCAGGCGGTCGCGATGATCGATCAGCGCGTTGACCATGCGCGCGCGGATCGAGCCGTTGTGCTCCAGCGAATGCATGCGCGCCCGCGAGGCGGCGGTCAGCGCGGTCTCCGAGCCGGCGAAGAATCCTGAAATGACGATGCAGAGCACGATCGCTCCGCAAATGATCCAGAAGGCGGTCGTCATCCCGGATGATTGTCCTCCAGAAACGCCATGACTTCCGACGCCGGCACGTCGCGGGCGACGAAGGCCTTGCCGACGCCGTGCGTCAGGATGAAGGTCAGCGCGCCACGGCTCACCTTCTTGTCCTGCTTCATATAATCGAAAAGGCCGGCCGCGTCAGGCAGCGGGCCGGGGATGTCGGCGATGCGGGTGGGGAGGCCGACCGCCTTCAGATGCGCTTCAAGCCGTGCCGCGTCGTCGGGGCTCGCCTGGTTGAGGCGGGCGGAGAAGCGGTGCGCCAGCGCCATGCCGATCGCCACGCCCTCGCCATGGACGAGGCGCGTTCCGTCATAGCCGGTCGCCGCCTCCAGCGCGTGGCCGAAAGTGTGGCCGAGATTGAGGAGCGCCCGCTCGCCCGTCTCGAACTCGTCGCGGGCGACCATCTCGGCCTTGGCGCGGCAGGATTCGGCGATCGCCTCGGTGCGGGCCGGCCCCCCGGCGAAAACCTCGCGCCAGTTCTTTTCCAGCCAGGCGAAGAAATCGGGGCGGTCGATCAGCCCGTATTTGGCGACCTCGGCATAGCCGGCGCGGAATTCGCGCTCGGGCAACGTATCGAGCAGCCCGGTGTCGGCAAGCACCAGCTTCGGCTGGTGAAAGACGCCGACGAGGTTCTTGCCGCGGGCGGTATTGATGCCGGTTTTGCCGCCGACGGAGGAGTCCACCTGCGCCAGCAACGAGGTCGGCACCTGCACGAAGCGCATGCCGCGCCGCACGACGCCCGAGGCGAAGCCGGCGAGATCGCCGATGACGCCGCCGCCGAGCGCAATGATGACATCGCCGCGTTCCAGCCGCGCGGCGAGAATGAAGTCGACCACCTCCTGCAGATGCTCGAAGCTCTTGGTCTTCTCGCCGGCGGGCAGCGTGATCGCGGCCGCCTCGATACCGGCGGAGGCGAGGCCCGAGAGGACGGTTTGGAGATGGCGCGCCGCCACATTCTCGTCAGTGACGACCGCGGCGCGGATTCCCGGCAGCCTAGCCGAGATCTCCGCTCCGGCGCGCTCCGCCAGGCCGGGACCGATCAGGATATCGTAGGCGCGGTCGCCAAGGCCGACGACAACCTTCTGCGTTTCGGTCATTCTGGACTCCGCTCAGACGCGAATGCGGGCGCGCACAGCCTCGCCTTCAAGGCCTCGACCACCTCGGCGGCGATAACCTCGCGGCGCTCGTCGCGGGTCTGGATGGTGATGTCGGCGGTGGCATAGACCGGATAACGCTGCTCCATCAGCCTGGCCATCACGGCGCGCGGGTCGGGGTTCCGCAGAAGGGGACGGTTCGGCTTCTTTGCGACGCGCTGCATCAGGAGATCGAGATCGGCCTTCAGCCAGACCGAAATGCCGCGTTCGGCGATGCCCTGCCTGGTCTGCTCGTTCATGAAGGCGCCGCCGCCGGTCGAGAATATCTGCGGCCCGCCCTTCAGGAGCCGCTCGATGACGCGCGCCTCGAGCGCCCGGAATTCGGCCTCGCCGTACTGCTCGAAGAGTTCGGGGACCGTCATGCGCGAGACCGTTTCGATCTCGTGGTCGCTGTCGACGAAGGGCAGGCCGAGCATCTGCGAGAGCTTGCGGCCGATCGCGGTCTTGCCCGCCCCCATCAGGCCGACCAGGACGATCGAGCGGTCGCCGAGGCGGGCGAGCAGCGTGGCGGCATCCTCTGGCGCCGTTCCGGCGGTGGCGGTCATCGTCAAGAGCCCTTTCGCGCGCGTAACGACATGAAAAGCGGCGTTGCGTCAAGCGCGGGCGCGGATGAAGTGCGACCTATCTCCCCCCTTGTGGGGGAGAAAGCGATTTCAACATCTTAGCCAAGCTGGCCGAAGGCCAAAAAGCGCAGGCTAAGTGTTAGAAATCGCAAGAGAGGGGCTATTCATGCGAAAACTTCCGCAATTCATCCACCCCTCTCCAAGTTCGCCCGGCCACTCGGCTTCGCGTCGCGGGGGCTCCCTATCCTCTCCCACAAGGGGCGAGGAAGGCCTGCGCCGCGCTCGAAGCCTTGAATTGGATCGGCAGCCGCCTCATAAGGGAATGGGCGCTAATAGCGGATTCGGGTCCGTCTCGACATCTTGACTTCAGCGGCGGAGGCGACACCGGGCTATGCCGACCCTTTTCAGGTTTCTCAGCATCATTGCCGTCCTGGTGGGGCTCTTCTATGCGGCGATGTTCGCGCTCGTCTGGTACGTGAAGCCGAACGAAGGCGAGATCACCGTCCGCATTCCGGTCGAGAAGGTCAATCCGAAGCAGGCGCCGGATACCGGCACGGCTTCGGCAACGCCGGGCGCCGATCAGGCCAAGCAATGAGGGCAGGCGCTCGCATCGAGGCGTTCCTCGAGATGATGAGCGCAGAACGCGGCGCCAGCGAAAACACGCTTCTCTCCTATCGCCGCGACCTCGAGGATGCGGCCGAATTCATGGCCGCAAAAGGCAAGGGGCTGGACGATGCGGCTTCGGCCGACCTCCGCGCCTATATGGACGACATTGCGAGGCGCGGCTTCGCCGCCGCCTCGCAGGCGCGCCGGCTCTCCGCACTCCGGCAATTCTATCGCTTCCTCTATTCGGAAGGGCTGCGGCCCGACGATCCGAGCGGGACGGTGGACAGCCCGCGCAAGGACCGGGCGCTGCCGAAGGTGCTCGGCGAAGACGAGGTCGGCCGGCTCCTGGAGCGCGCGGCAAGCGAAGCCGCGGACGAAAGTCTTGGGGGCGGGGAGCGGCTGGCCGCCATCCGCATGCATGCGCTGATCGAGCTGCTTTACGCGACGGGGCTGCGGGTCTCAGAGCTTGTGGCGCTGCCGGCCGCGGTGGCGCGCCGGGACGAACGCTTCTTCATCGTGCGCGGCAAGGGCAACAAGGAGCGGATGGTGCCGCTCTCCGGCAAGGCGCGCGAGGCGCTGAAGCTCTGGCTCGGCGCGCGGGCCGGAGAGCAGTCGATGGCCGACAACCCGTGGCTCTTCCCGGCCGCGTCGGAGGGCGGCTTCCTGCCGCGCCAGGTCTTCGCGCGCGAGCTGAAAGGGCTTGCCGCGCGCGCCGGGATCGGCGCGGCGCGCGTGTCGCCGCATGTGCTGCGCCACGCCTTCGCCAGCCAACTCCTGCAGAACGGCGCGGACCTGCGCGTCGTGCAGCAACTGCTCGGCCATTCGGACATTTCGACGACGCAGATCTATACCCATGTCCTCGAAAAGCGGCTGGTCGAACTGGTGAGCCGGCATCATCCGCTTGCCGACCCCGACTCGTAACGTTATTTGAGGCAAGGATTTCCGGCGGCATTGCCGGCATCGCCTGTCCATTTCACCCCGAGTTTGGCCAGTTTTCCGGCGAGTCATGTACAATTATCTCGATTTCGAAGGCCCCGTCCGTGACCTCGACGGCAAGATACTGGAGCTCAAGAAGCTCAGCGAATCCGGTGAGGCGGTCGACGTGGCGGACGAGATCGCGCGGCTGGAGAAACGCTCGCGCGACGCGCTGCGCGACGTGTACAGGTCGCTCAATCCCTGGCAGAAGGCGCAGGTCGCGCGCCATCCCGACCGGCCGCACTGCCTCGACTATGTGCGCGGCCTGTTCAGCGATTTCACGCCGCTCGCCGGCGACCGCTCCTTCGGCGACGACGAGGCGATCGTCGGCGGCTTCGCGCGTTTCCGTGGCGAGCCGGTCGCGGTGATCGGCCAGGAGAAGGGCAACGACACCAAGAGCCGGCTCAAGCACAATTTCGGCATGGCGCGGCCGGAAGGCTACCGCAAGGCGGTCCGCCTGATGGATCTTGCGGACCGGTTCGAGCTTCCCGTCGTGACGCTGGTCGACACGGCCGGCGCCTATCCGGGCATTGACGCGGAGGAGCGCGGGCAGGCCGAGGCGATCGCCCGCTCGACCGAAAAGTGCCTGTCCATAAAGGTGCCGATGGTTTCGGTGATCATCGGCGAAGGCGGCTCGGGCGGCGCGATCGCGCTCGCCACCGCCAACCGCGTCTACATGCTCGAGCACTCGATCTACTCGGTCATTTCGCCGGAGGGCGCGGCCTCCATCCTCTGGCGCGATTCCACACGGGCGAGAGACGCCGCGACGAGCATGAAGATCACCGCGCAGGACCTCCTCGACCTCAAGGTGATCGACGGCATCATCGCCGAGCCCGTCGGCGGCGCGCATCGCGAGCCGCAGGCGGCGATCGAGGCGGCGGGCAGGCAGATCGCGGCCGCATTCGAGGACCTGAAGGCCGTCAACGAGGATTATCGCGAGCACCGCCGCGAGAAATATCTAGCGATCGGTAGATAAGCGCCTGTCCAGGCGGCCGGGACGATTCCAATCCGGACCGAACCGTCCTAACATCCTCCGTGCCATAAAATCGCCGCGCCGCTGCCTTCAATGAACAACCAGCGGGGGCAGAACGGGGACGCCTCATGGTAATGGTTTCTCAAGATTAACCATCGTAGCCTTTTGCCCATTTCTCGGCCGGCCGCGCGTCGGCTCCTGCGAACGAGACAGTGGGCCTGCGGGCGGATTGGAGATGGATTTCGCCATGTGCATTGTCGATCAGGGTCAAGCAAAGCGGAGCGACGCGAGGTCTATCCATCGCGAGCGAGGCTTTGCGCCGGATTTGATCGACCCATTTTTGACCGATTGGGCCACGGCCCTTCGGGTGGCGGCGGGAGCCGCCGATCTGACGCGGAAAGCCGCCCCTTGCCCGTATTCCCGATGCGCAGTGCGGGGCTTTCCGCGCCATCTCACGGCTCGCGCCAGCCACGACGTCCATCTCGAATCCGTCCGCAGGGCCTGGCGATGAGTTGCCGCATCAAAGGCGCCGGTTTCCTGGTTGCTGCCCTGCTTCTGGCGGGCTGCAACGGATCGATCGAGGATATCGCGCCGAAGGCCAACCAGGAGCTTCCGCAAAAGCTCGTCGACCTGATGAAGTCGAGGGGGATGTCGCCTTCCTCGCCGATCATGGTGCGCATCTTCAAGGAAGAGGGCCAATTCGAGGTCTGGAAGCAGGAGGGCGACGGCGGCTACGGGCTGATCGCGACCTATCCGATCTGCAAATGGTCCGGGCAGCTCGGGCCGAAATTCACCGAGGGGGATCGGCAGGCGCCGGAGGGTTTCTACGAGATCCGTCCGAGCCAGATGAATCCGAAGTCCAAATACTACCTCTCCTTCAATATCGGTTTCCCGAACGCATATGACCGGGCGCATAACCGCACCGGCGCCAATCTGATGGTGCACGGCGCCTGTTCCTCGTCCGGCTGCTATTCGATGAACGATGCGCAGGTGGCGCAGATCTACGCCTTCGCGCGCGAAGCCTTCCGCGGCGGGCAGGAGGCGTTCCAGATCGAGGCCTTCCCGTTCCGCATGACGGCGGAAAACATGGCGCGCTACCGCGACGATCCGAATTACGAATTCTGGAAGATGCTGAAACAAGGCTACGACCAGTTCGAGATCGCACATCTGCCGCCGAAGGTCGATGTGTGTGAGGGCCGCTACGTCTTCAACGAGATCGCCGCGGACGGCCACAGTTTCCCGGCCTCGCCGAACGGCGCCTGCCCGCCCATGTCGCGCTCGCCGGCGATGGCGGCGGCGACGGCGGCCTACGACAAGAAATATGATGCCGCCTTCGCCGAAGCGGTGCGCAGCAAGGGCGCGCCGCCGAGCGCGACGATCGACGGCATAAAGGAAGCGACCCTTGTGGCCGACTGGTCGCGCAGGCGCGGCCGCGGCGAGCGCGTACCGATGCAGCCGCCGGCCCTCGACGCCGACGGCAAGCTCACCGAGACCGCCGAGATGGGGCGCATCGACGCGCCGATCGGCCGCAAGATGGCGGCGCTGGAAGCCGAGAAGGCGGCCAAGGAGAAGGCCGAGCAGGAGAAGGCCGCCGCGCTCGCCGCGGCAAAGGCCGAAAAGGAAAAGCAGATCGCCGAGGCCAAGGCCGCGAAGGAAGCGAAGATAGCGGAAGCGAAGGCGAAGAAAGAAGCGCAGGTCGCGGGAGCCAAGACGAAGAAGGAAACCGCCAAGCAGCCGGCCGCGGCGCAGGCTTCCGCAAATCCGCAAGAGGACGCGGCAGACGCGCCCCAGGCGAGCGCCATGGCCGCCGAGCCGCAGCGACCGCGCATGCTCAAGCGCATCTGGAACAAGATGTTCGGCAGTTGAGCGCCGGGCCGGAAATCTACGATCTCAGAGGCCTCACCTGTCCGCTGCCGGTCCTGAGGGCGCGCAAGCGCCTCGCAGGCATGCCGCCGGGCGCGCTCTTATGGGTTGAGACGACCGATCCGCTGGCCGTGATCGACATTCCCGCATTCTGCAGGGAAAGCGGACACAATCTGCGCGAGAGCCACGGCGTCGAAGGCGGCCACCGCTTTCTGATCGAGCGGGGCACATAAAACTCTGGGCTTACGATCGACGCTCACCCCACCCCCGGCCTATCGGGCTGGATACCCCTCCTGGAGAGGAGAGGGCAACGCATATCACGATTTGCCCCCTCCGGCCCTTCGGGCCACCTCCCCCTGCCCTGGCAGGGGAGGAAAGCCGCGCCGCCGCGATGACCGTCGCCTACAGCTTCACCCCGGCGATGGCGAGCGGGTTGGCCTCGAGCGCGGCGCGGTCCGGGGTGTCCGCCGCCGGCGTCCCCGTCATGGCGGCAAAGAGCCGGCGCACATAATCCTCGTCGAGGTCGATCGTGATGAGAACCAGTCGCGTGCCGCGCCTGTCGTCCGGCCATGCCGGCAGCCTTACAGGCGGGTGAATGATCTTCTGAACGCCATGCAGGACCAGGGGGTGCTCGGGGTCCTCCGCGAGTTCCACGATCCCTTTCATCCGCAACAGGCGTTCGCCGCTTGTCGAGCGGAGGAGGTCCAGGAACGCCTCGATGGCCGCGAAGGGGACCGGCCGGTCGTGGACCAGCGATACCGTCCTTATGCGACTGTCGTGGCGAGGGCCGTCCTCATCGTGTTGATGATCGTGGCCGTGATGGTCGTGCGCCGCCTCGGCACGCAGCCAGGCTTCGACGTCGGGGAGCTTGCCCGACGGGTCGTAGAGTCCGCAATTGAGGAGTTCCGAGGCCGCCGGCTCGCCGGAGCCGCCGACGAGAATAGGGGCGCTCGCGTTGAGCCGCCGCAGCCGCTCCCGGAGCTTGCCGATCGGTCCCGCCGCCTCGGGCAGGTCGGACTTGGTCACGAGGATGCGGTCGGCCATCGCCACCTGGCGCACGGCCTCTTCGTGCCGGTCGAGGGTGGCCGCGCCATTGACTGCGTCGACCGTAGCGATGACGCCGTCGAGCCGGAAGAGGCTGAGCAGTGCCGGATGCGCCATCAGCGACTGGAGGATCGGCGCGGGGTCGGCAAGCCCCGTCGTCTCGATGACGACGCGTTTCAGCGCCGGCATGCGGCCGGCGAGGTCGAGCAGTGTATCGACGAGCTCGCCGCGAACCGTGCAGCAGACGCAGCCGTCGGAAAGCTCGATGATGCCGTCGCTCGCCCGTTCGACCAGCAAATGGTCGATCGCGATTTCGCCGAACTCGTTGATGACGACGGCGGTGTCGGCCAGCGCCGGCTCCTTCAAAAGCCGGTTCAGGAGCGTCGTTTTGCCGGAGCCGAGAAAGCCGGTCAGCAGGCTGACAGGGATGGGCTCGCCCATCGCTACTGCGCGGCGGCCGACTGCGCCTTGCCCAGAGGCTTCGCCGGCTTGGCCGGAGGCGTGTAGTCCGGCCGCGGCGTCGGGATGGGCACGTCGGCGTATTCCGGCTCTTCCGGCAATCCGCCGGGCCCGGTTGCGTCGCCGAGGCCTACCATGTCGACGTTACGGGGGTTGTCGAGCTTGTGAAGATAGGGGGAGCCCATCACCAGCGGCGCCTGGTCTTCATCGTCGTCTTCGCCGCCGGCATCCGCGAGCTTCTGCTTCTTGCGGTTCTTGTTCCTGTGCGTGCAGAGGTCATCGCGCATGTTCGTCGCCTCGCCGACGCCGTTGCCGTCGACCGGCATCGACGCCAAGGTCGGGGCCGTGGGCGGCTCGTTCGCGCTGAAGCCTTGGGCGAGCAGGGCAGCCGTCTGGGCGGCGCGGGCGGTGACCGAATCGGCGCCGAGCACGATCGCCGCCAGCGTCCGCCCGTCGCGTGTCGCGCTGCCGATGAAGTTGAAGCCGGATTCGCAGATGAAGCCGGTCTTCATGCCGTCGGCCCCGTCGAAGCGGCCGATGAGCGCGTTGATGTTCGGGATCACCCTCTTGCCGATGCCGATCGCCTCGATGTTGAAATAACCGAGATATTGCGGGTATTCCCTGCGGATAGCGGTGACCAGCAGGGCCTGGTCGCGCGCCGTCGTGTAGTTGTCCGGCGAAAACAGGCCGTTCGGATTGGCGTAGTGCGTGCCGCTCATGCCGAGCCGGCGGGCTTCCGCGTTCATCCGATCGACGAAGGCCCCTTCGCTGCCGGCGACGTTCTCGCCGACCGCCATGGCGATGTCATTGGCCGAATGCGTGATCATCATCTTGAGCGCATTGTCGAGCGTCATCACAGAGCCCGGCTTGAACCCCATCTTCGACGGCGGCTGCGACGAGGAATTCTTCGTCATCCTGACAGGCGACTGCAGCGTGACCTCGCCGGCGCCGAGCGCCCTGAACGCCACGTAGGCCGTCATCAGCTTGGTCAGAGAAGCCGGATACCAGCGCGCGAAGGCGTCCTGGTGCTCCAGCACCTTGCCGTTGTTCACGTCGAAAAGCAGCGAGGGGCCGGCAAGCGCGGGGGAGGGTATCGAAAAGGCCAGGCCGAGAAGTGCGACGGAAAAGATGCCGGATAAAAGCTGCCGCATGAGAACTGGAACCCACCTTGTTGCCGTTCGTCGGGGAAGTAGCGCCGGACGGGTCGAGCTCAAGCCGCTCCCGGTCTGCCGCGCGCGCACGGTGCTATCTAGCGCATGTGTCCCCAAAATGGCAAAGTCCCCGCCATCTTGAACGTCGACCCGATAAGAAAGCCTTGCCGATGCCGATTCTGAACCGCGCCGCCGAAATGCAGGACGAAGTCGCCGGCTGGCGCCGCCATATCCACAGCGAACCGGAACTCGGCTACGACGTCCACAAGACCGCGGCCTTCGTTGCGGAAAAGCTGAAGGAATTCGGCGTCGATGAGATCGCCACGGGAATCGGCCGCACCGGCGTGGTCGGGATCATCAACGGCCGGCGCGGCGCCGGCGACACGGTCGGCCTGAGGGCCGACATGGACGCTCTGCCGATCCAGGAGGTCACCGGTAAGCCCTACGCCTCCAGCGTGCCCAACAAGATGCACGCCTGCGGCCATGACGGGCACACGGCAATGCTGCTCGGCGCGGCGAAATACCTCTCCGAGACGCGCAATTTCTCCGGCAGGGTCGCGGTCATCTTCCAGCCGGCGGAGGAGGGCGGCGGCGGCGGCAACGCCATGGTGAAGGACGGCATGATGGAGCGCTTCGGCATTTCCCGCGTCTTCGGCATGCACAACATGCCGGGCATTCCCGTCGGCCAATTCGCCATCCGCCCGGGCCCGATCATGGCGGCGACGGCGGAGTTCACCATCAAGATCACCGGCAAGGGCGGCCACGCGGCGATGCCGCACACGACGATCGACCCGATCGTGCTCGGCAGCCAGCTCGTCGGCGCCATCCAGTCCATCGCCTCGCGCACTGTCGATCCGGTGAAATCCGTCGTCGTGTCGGTCACCAAGTTCCATGCGGGCGACGCCTACAACATCATCCCGGAGACGGCCGAGCTCGCCGGCACGATCCGCACGCTGGACAAGGCCGTCGCGGCCAAGGCGGAGGAGCGCATGCGCGCCATCTGCGAAGGCATGGCGACGACCTTCGGCGCCAAGGTCGAGCTCGACTACGACCCGAACTATCCGGTCACGGTCAACAATCCGGACGAGACGGCCTTCGCGATCGAGGTGGCGCGCGAGGTGGCGGGTGCGCAGAAGGTGGAGGGCGGCATCGCGCCGCTGATGGGCGGCGAGGATTTCTCCTACATGCTGGAGGCGCGGCCCGGCGCCTTCATCTTCCTCGGTAATGGCGATTCGGCGAACCTCCATCATCCCGCCTATGATTTCAACGACGAGATCATTCCGCATGGCGTCAGCTACTGGGTGAAGCTGGCGGAAAGCGCGCTGCCGGCGCGGTGATGCGGGCGGCGCGTCGTCGATTGACGGACGCCCGTTGCGCGCGCCTGCGGTGCGGGCGGGCACGGCGGTCATGCCAATGCGGCGTCGATGCCGGGTTGGCGAAGGCGCGCGAAGCGGCTATGTAAGGCGCCGTGGTCCCGTAGCTCAGCAGGATAGAGCATCAGATTCCTAATCTGAGGGTCGCGCGTTCGAATCGCGCCGGGATCACCAGCAAAACGGCGATGGCGGATGGTGCCGACTGCCCCAGAGGGCGGGCTATTTCCTTCGTTTTTCCGAGGCTCTGCAATGAAATTCAGACGCGTGACCCGATCCGACATGGCGCACACCGTGACCGTTCGCATTTTCCAGAACGGCAATGGTCAGGAGGCGCTGCTCGTGCCGGCGCAGACAATGGAAGGTTTCAGGCCAGGCGCGGAGACCGGATCAGCCTCCACGCAGGGGACGACCTGTCCGGTTCCGGAGGCGCTCGACCGCGCAAAAGCCATGCTCGGAGTGAAGCCCGGACTGCTCGAGGTGGTCGTACAACTTGCCGACGGGGCGAGATGGGATCCCGCCTGGGGCGAACTGATCTAAGACCGCCAGGCATAACAAAGCCCGCCGGGGAGGACGGCGGGCTTTGCTTTGGGTGACCGGCGCAAGGGAGAAGAACGCCGGTCGGTTGGGCGGGGAGGGAGGAGGAACCCCGCCTTATTCGGTCAGACGGCCGACTTGGCGACCGAGTAGATGTCGCCGCGGCGCAGGCCCATATCGTCCAGTTCGCGGTCGGTCAGGCGGCTCAGCTCGTTCACGGTCTTCCGGAAGCGGCGCCAGTTGCGGTAGTTGCGGATCACGTTCATTTTCTTGCCCTCGCTTGAAAGCGGTGTTGTTCGATGCCGCTCAAATAAGGTGCAGCGTGCCCAATTGGAATGCACGGCAGTGCATGGCTGGGCTGCATTTTGTGCATTGCAGCAAATTGTCGCGGAAGCAGCGGAAATCCGCGGTTTCGAGCCCGCTCAGGACGTCGTCACCAGCGCGTCTGCTCGCCCGGCGCGGCAGGCTCGATGGCAAGCGCGTGGACCCCGCTCTTCAGCTCGTCGGCGAGCAGGCCGTTGACGGTCCGGTGGCGCTCGACCCGGCTCATGCCGGCGAAGGACGGGGCGACGATGCGGATGCGGAAATGCGTCTCGCCGGTGCCGTCGAATGTCGCCTGATGGCCGGATTCGAGATGATGATGACCGGCGTGGAGGTGGCTTTCGTTGATCACTTCCAGCCGTTCGGGGGACAAAGCGCGCTTCAGCTTGGCTTCGATGGTGGACTGCATGGACATTGCGCTTGCCTTTTCCCATATGTGTCGGGCCGGCCACAAAATTGACCGAGGCGGCCCCGTATACCGGCGATTCAGCCGGTAGGCCCATCGTCCCCGGAATGTCAATTCTTGTATCGCCCGACGAAGCTTCCATAATCAGCGGCAGCATGAAGCCTTATTCGAAATATTTCGAGCGCATCCGCATACGGCCCGATCCGGACGCCGAGCTGAAGTCGCATCCGTTGCGCTGCCAGTGGGACGGCTGCACGGAGGCGGGGACGCACCGGGCGCCGGTCGGGCGCATGCGCGAGGGGGAGTATTTCCACTTCTGCTTCGACCATGTCCGGGAATACAACAAGAGCTACAATTACTTTTCGGGGCTTGCGGACACCGAGATCGCGCGCTTCCAGAAGGAGGCGCTGACGGGTCACCGGCCGACCTGGAAGATGGGCACGGCTTCAGGAGCGAAGGCGGCGGCGGATTTTTCGCAAGTGCGATCCGGGGGCGCCGGCTACTTCCGGCGCACGCGCGACCCGTTCAACCTCTTCGGCGCGCAGGGCCGCCCGCCGCAGGAGCGCAAGGCGCGGCCGCTTGAGGCCAAGGCCCTGGAAACGCTTGGACTTGACGCAAAGGCGACTGGCGCGGCCATCAAGGCGCGCTATAAGGAACTGGTGAAGCGCCACCATCCCGACGCGAATGGCGGCAACAGGGGTTCGGAAGACCGGTTCCGCGAGGTGATCCAGGCCTACCGATTGCTCAGGCAGGCAGGCTTGTGCTGAGCGCTCCGTCGGCGCGGCTTCTATCCGGCAGGAAAAAGCTCTAAGACGGCCCTCTGAAAAACGGAAACAAAGCGGCGCGGAAGGTGTTCCGTGCTGGAGGCATGATGAACAAGATCGACCGCGACATCGCGAATCTGCCCGACACGACAGCGTCGGTGAGGGAAACGTTCGGCTTCGAGTCGAGCATGGTCGTGCCGGCCTACTCGACCGCCAACGAGCA
>JBQCFH010000402.1:0-3028 GCA_051959385.1 Rhizobiaceae bacterium
ACATGCAGCAGGACGTCGCCCATCCCCGCCTGCGGGCTGGTGGCGTCCGGCAGGATGAAGCCGTAGCCCTTAGCCACGTCAAACCATTTGATGGCGCCGGAGACTTCGGCAAGAACCTCGTCCTCCGCGGCGCCCTCACGCGCCGCGAAGTCGCTTCTCTCGCTTTCCTGCCTCCCCGAAGAGGCCTTGTCCCCCATCCGAACGCACCCCTTTGCTTACGACACGCCGCCTGATTCTTGACGTAAGGATAACATCCCCGTTCCGGGAGTGCACAAGTCACCTCACGCGAATTTTCAATATTCAACAGATTTGCAATAAAGACGCGTCGGCGCACTGTTGCGGTTGCCGCCGCCCGGCCCCGCGCTCTATGTCTTTCACGCAACGCAACGACGAGGCAAGGACATGCGCTATCTCCACACCATGGTTCGTATTCGCAATATCGAGGAGTCGCTGGATTTCTCCTGCAACAAGCTCGGGCTTGTGGAAACACGCCGCTTCGAGAACGAGAAGGGACGCTATACACTGATCTTCCTTGCCGCGCCGAAGGATGCCGACCGGGCGCGCGCCGAACGCGCGCCGGAGATCGAGCTCACCTTCAACTGGGACCCGGAGGACTACAAGGGCGGGCGCAATTTCGGCCACCTCGCCTACAAGGTTGACAACATCTACGACACCTGCCGGAAGCTGATGGACGCCGGCGTCACCATCAACCGGCCGCCGCGCGACGGCAACATGGCCTTCATCCGCTCGCCGGACAACATCTCGATCGAACTCCTGCAGGAAGGCCAGCCGCTCGAACCGGCCGAGCCGTGGAAGTCGATGCCGAACACCGGAGAGTGGTAATTCTGCCGCTCACTCGGCGTTCAGACCGAACGGTTTGATTCAAGCGCGAGGCCGCTGCCCCTCACCCTTACCCTCTCCCCGCAGGCGGGGAGAGGGGGGGGCGCCAGCGTCGCGGCCAGCCTTCTTCTCCCCGCCTGCGGGGAGAAGATGCCGGCAGGCAGGTGAGGGGCCGCACTGGTCAAAGCCGCAGCACGGGCAATTTAAGCTCCGCCGCGGCGGCTTCGAGCGCGTCCCGGTGGTCGCCATAGGCGAGCGCCATATGATGTTCCAGCGCCGAGCCGATGACGGTCCGCAGTACCCGCCGCGCGCCGCTGTCGAAACGCACCACGCCCGACGTGCCGGTGAAGGCCAGCGGCCGCTTCAGCATCTCGCCGCCGCCGATCACGGCGATCGTTTCGCCGCGCGCCTGGCTAATGCGGAAGAAGGTGACGCGCCCCGCTTTCAGCGGAAATTCGAAGAGGAGCGGCATCTTGCGGTTGGTATGGATGGTCGCCTGCGGCCGGAACTCCGGATCGGCCATCGAGATCGGCGCCTGGCCGCAATGCCAGACCACGCCCGTATCGTCGCCGACATCGAGGTCGACAAGATCGGCAAGAAACGCCGGCGCGTCGGCCACCTTCTGAAGCAAGAGCGTGGTGAGGGCGCCATAGACGTCGGCCTCGCAGGCGCAAGGCACCCTCGCCTCGCCCATCATCGACACCGGGCCGCAGACCGCGCCGCCATATTCTGTGAAGGTCTCGGGCCAGCAACGAATGGCGAAGGCGTCGTAGCGGCCCTCGCTGCGCAGCTCCTCGAGCGCCGCCTTCAGCCGAAGCGAGCGGTCGAGCTGCGGCTGGTCCACATCGGCGAGGCCCGAAAGCACAATCTCCGCCTCGCGCCGAATATCCGCTGCAACGCTGGCCGGCGCCGATTTCGCGCGCTCGAAGAGGGCGGGAAGTTCCAGCTCGTAGACGGAAACCTCCGCCAACGCGGCAAGCCGGCCCTTGTCGTAGGCGCAGGTGTCGAAACCGTCGGGATGATGCCCTATCCGGGCAATTCGGGCGCCCCTCAGCGCAGCCACCGCCGCGCTGCCGCCATTGGCGCCCGAGCGCGCCGCCTCCGTCGGGGCGGCCATGGCGATGCGCTTCCCGCCGAGCAGCTCGCCAAGCGCCGTCCCGATTTCGGGCGACAGCGGATCGGCGTAGAGCGTGCCGTATGTGCGGCCGTTAAGCCCGAGCGCATGCGAGGCAAGGTTCAGCCCGCAGAAGGAATTGAGGCGCAGGCGCCCGCCGATCCTGGGCTCCGGCACGGCCCAGATCGCGAGCGGCAGGTCGAACGACCTAGCGATCTCGACCGTCATCGAGGCGTCGGTGAACGTCACCTGCAATATGAGGACCCGGTCGATGCCGGCGGCCTGCAAGTCGCCGATGGCGGCGCGCGTCGCCGCCGCGTCGAAGAGCAGGCTGCGCGGCCCGGTAAGCTTTGCTCCGGTCGCGGTAAGCGCAGCCAGCATTTCGCCGAGCCGCTCTTCGGCATAGGGAACGTCGAAGGTGGGACGCCCAAGCGGCAGGATGCCGACCGTGCCTAAATCCGCCGGCATCAGTCGAAGCCCTTGTAATGCGACCGGAACGCCCCGTCGGCCGGCCTGAGACCCGGTCCGGCCTCGCCGTAGCAGGGATGCCTGTGCCAGGGCGTCGCCTTCGCTTCCGTCAGCGCATTGATGTCCCGGACATAGGCGATGCTTTCGGCTTCCAGGCCGGCCCGCATCTTCTTCCAGTCGGGAAAATGGGAGAAGGCGTCGAGCCAGATCGCCCTGCCCGCCAGATAGCCCGAAGCGCCGGCGCGGTAAGCATGCGAAAGCACGGTGCGGAACGCCTCCTTGCCCGCGCCCGCCGACAGCATCACCCAGGGGCGTCCGGCGAGCCTGCCCATCTCGGCGAAGAGCGCCTGCGCGTCGGCGTCGTCCTCCGCCAGGCTTTCCGCGGCGACCGGGCTTTCCAGCTTGAACACGTCGATGCCGTAGACGGGGTCGGCGAAGGTCTCCACCGAACGCAATACGTGGTCCGCCTTCTTGCCGCGCATCTCGACATAGTCGCCCGTCTGGTGCGCGTCGCCCGCAAGCGGATAGACTAGGAGCTCGAAAAGAAATGGGATGTCGTAGCGCCGGCAGGCTTCGCCGATGCGCTTGACGAAATCCCGCTGGTGC
>JBQCFH010000403.1:0-5316 GCA_051959385.1 Rhizobiaceae bacterium
AGGCGCGGCGTCAAGAGGAAAGTTCGTGTCGCCGGTGGGACATTCGTCCGAAAGGGGAGGCGGCCAAGGGCCACAAACTCATGAGAGATGAAGGCAAGACACCGAGTTCAGGCCAGCGCCGCCTGTCGCGAAGGCGCGGCAATTTCGCGGCCGAGCTCTCTTGCGGCCTCGATCCAGGCAAGAATTGCATCCTGCACATTGGTGACCGCCTCTTCCGGCGTCTCATCGTCGCTCATGCAGCCGGGGAGGTCCGGCACGGTGGCAAGAAAGCCGCCGCCGTCTTCCACGGAAAGCGGAGAGATCAGGACCGCATATTCCAGATGGTTCATGGCTCCTGCCTCTAGGTCGCGTAGCCAGTTAGGTCCCCAGTAGTGGAGGACCGAGGGGCGTCTTCATTCGCGTCATTCCGGGGCCTCGTAGCGGAACCCGGAATGACGGCGGCGGACTTGCGCCAGCCGCCCGAAGCCAGTCTGCGAAACAAATCTACCAGAGTTCGTAGCGCAGGCCGATACGCACTTCTTGCGAGGAGAAACCGTCGTCCCGACCCTGCGTGCCGGTGGCGCCGGCGGCGGCGGAAGCCGAGTCCCAGTCGAACATGTCGCCGCCCGCCACATGGGTGTATTTGTAGCCGATATCGAGCTTCAGGTTCGTCGAGATGTCGTAGGCGACGCCGGCCATCAGGGCATAGGTGAAACGGTAGTCGGTCTTGCCGGAATGACGCGTGGTGCCGAGAAGGGCCCCGCCGCAGGTCGTGGTGTCATCGACGCAATAGGTGTTCTCGGTGAAGCCGCCCCATTTCACCCGGCTGATGCCGGCGCCGGCCCCGACATAAGGTGTAAGCCCAACATAAGTTCCGAGATCGATATAGCCGTTGGCCATCAATGAAAGCGCCGACACGCTGCCCGAAGCGGTCGTGTTGCAGGTCGTGCCCGCCGGCGCGCCGTCGCAGGGATCGGTGCTCGCGACCCTTCCGTTGAAGTCGGTATTGAAGCCGTCGAGCGTGATGTCGCTGCGCAGCCACTGGTTGAACGTGTAGCCGAAGCCGACGCCGTAGGTCATGCCGGTATCGAGATCGGCATTGTCGAGCCTGCCGCTGGTATAGGTTCCGCCGACGATGTCGAAGGTGCGGTAGTCGACATCGCCCATGTTCCTGGCGAAGGCGAAGCCGACGTCGCCGCGCAGATACCAGCCATTGCCGACCTCTACGGGCACGAACTGGTCGGGCGGGTTGACGACGACCTGCGGCTCGTAGTCCGCTGCGGCCGCCGGCGCCAAAAAGGCGAGCGACAAGGCCGCGGCGCAGAGCATAATTTTCGTCAAGCGGATGGTCATGGCCCAAACTCCCCGGATCGGCAACCGCCCGATCCCCGTCCTGCTGATTGTTTCAAGGGCCATTCTTAACCATAGTGGTTAAGTCGCGGTTAAGGCTAACGCGCGGTAAACGCACGATTTTCGGCCAAAAGAAAACCGCCCGGCGCAAGCCGGGCGGTCGCTGCGAAGATCCGTTCCCGGTTACTTATAGACGGGAGCGGGCGCGGGTTCGTAGGCGACCTGTTCGCCGCAGCCGTCGCCGTTGTTGCCGCCGAAATTGTAGCGCAGGCCGAGGCGCACCTCATGGACATTCATGCCGCCGTCGAAGCCGGGGCCGACACCGATGTCCGTGCCGTCGGGCGCATATTCCTCGAACATTCGGCCGCTGGTGATGTGCGTGAAGCGGTAACCGAGGTCGACATCGACATTGTGCGTCAGGCAGTAGGAAGCGCCGGCCATGAGCGCATAGGCGAAGCGCCAGCTGGAAGTGCCCTTGTGCCGGTTCGTCGGGCCGCCGGAAATGGCGTTCTCGAGGTCGTCCCAGTTGACGCGGGCGCCGCCGATGCCGGCGCCGATATAGGGCGTGATCCCATGATAGGTGCCGAGATTGGCATAGGCGTTGGCCATCAGCAGCCAGGCGCTGAAGGCGGATTTGTCCGCCGACGAGCAGGGCACGCCGCCGCAGGTGCCGGAGCTGGTGCCGCGGAAATCGGCCTTGCCCCAGTAGTCGACGGTCAGGTCGGTGCGGAAGTAGCGGTTGACATTGTAGCCGACGCCGCCGCCCAGCGACCAGGCGCCCTTGAGCCTGGTCGTGTCGAAATCGTCCGTGCCGGGTCCGCTGCAGGCGCCGCCGCCCCCGGGGCAGCCATAAGTGATGTACTGGGTGTGCCCCATCTTCGACCAGTGGTAGTCGATGTCGCCCCGGATGTACCATCCGCCGACCTCGATCGGCTGCACGACGGGCGCCGGCACCACCTGCGGCTCGTACAGATCGGCTGCCGCCGCCGGTGCGGAAATGCCGGCCAGCAGCAAGACCCCAAGCAAGGCCGACTTCGACTTCTCAAACATGGCACATCCCCTTGACGCCTGCTGAAAGGCGCACCCTCGGTTGAACGTGGAGGAGACAATGCAAGCGATTTAGTTAAAACCGGCTTAACCCTATCGCTTAACCATAGTTGGACCGCGCAAAGCGATGTGAAGATGCCTGCCCGGCGGCTGCAGAGCTATCGCGATGGTTCTTTCAACGCGGCCAATACCGACGCCGTCATCCTCGGGCTTGTCCCGGGGATCTGACGTGGCTATCGGCTATCGCCGTGGAAATCGGCCTTCCGATCCGCCGGAGCGGTCGTAGTTGCACCGCGTGAGCAGATCCTCGGGACAGCCGAGAATGACGGCAATGCACATACCCGCCTTCCCTAATTCCGACCCCCGCGCGATTGCCTGCGGCGGCTGGGAAAGACAGGTTTCGCGGAAGAGCTGAGATCAGGCGGCGCTGCGCGTATCCGAGATGATCCCGACAATGTCGTTGACCACCGCCTCGACGAGCGCGCGGTCGTCGGCCTCCGCCATGACGCGGATCAGCGGCTCCGTGCCGGAGGCGCGGATGACCAGCCGGCCGGCATCGCCGAGCCGGTTGCGCGCATCCTCGATGACGGCCTTTACCGACGCGCTCTCCAGCGGCTTGTCGCCGGAGAAACGGACGTTTTTCAGCACCTGCGGCACCGGCTCGAACTTGCGGCAGACCTCGCTTGCGGGGCGTCCGGTGCGCTTGATGCAGGCGAGCACCTGGAGCGCCGAGACGAGCCCGTCGCCGGTCGTGGAAAAATCGGAGAGGATGATGTGGCCCGACTGCTCGCCGCCGACGTTCAGCCCGTGCTGGCGCATATGCTCGACGACGTAGCGGTCGCCGACCTGGGTGCGCAGCAAGGTCAGCCCGGCATCGGCCAGGAAACGCTCCAGACCGAGATTGGACATGACGGTAGCAACGATGCCGCCGCCGGCGAGCCTTCCGCTCTCGTTCCAGGATTCGGCGATCAGCGCCATCACCTGGTCGCCGTCGACGATCGTGCCGTTCTCGTCGACGATCACCATGCGGTCGGCGTCGCCGTCGAGCGCGATGCCGATATCGGCGCGCACCTCATGCACCTTCTTGCACAGGCTGAGCGGGTTGGTCGATCCGCAATCCTTGTTGATGTTGAAGCCGTTCGGCTCGCCATTGATGGTGATGACTTCCGCGCCGAGCTCCCAGAGCGCCGCCGGCGCGACCTTGTAGGACGCGCCGTTGGCGCAATCGACCACGACGCGCATGCCCGACAGCGACATGGAGCGCGGCAAGGTGCGCTTGGCGAACTCGATATAGCGGTCGTGCACGCCGTCGACGCGCTTGGCGCGGCCGAGGCTGTCGGCATCGGCGACGCTGACCTCCTGCTCGTTTTCCAGGAGGTGCTCGATGCGGGCCTCGATCTCGTCCGAAAGCTTGTAGCCGTCCGGTCCGAACAGCTTGATGCCGTTATCCTGGTAGGGATTGTGCGAGGCCGAGATCATGACGCCGATATCGGCCCTCAGCGAGCGCGACAGCATGGCGACGGCCGGCGTCGGGATCGGGCCGAGCAGGAAGACGTCCATCCCGGCGGCGCAGAAGCCGGCGACCAGCGCGTTCTCGATCATGTAGCCGGAGAGCCGCGTGTCCTTGCCGATGACGACGCGGTGGCGATGTGTACCGCGCTGGAACGACATGCCCGCGGCCATGCCGACGCGCATGGCCACGGCCGGGGTCATCGGGAAGGAATTGGCCTGTCCGCGGATGCCATCCGTTCCGAAATAGCGCTTGGACATCGATGATCCCCGAATTGGTTGGGCTTTGGCATTTTCATGCCATGGAGCGGCCGCAGGCCTTTATCAATTTATATGAGGAGGCGTTACGCAATGCTAGCGTGCGCCTGCTTCCTTAGGGAAAGGTAAACGATTCTTTAAGGATTTTGACGGGCCCCACAATGCCAAGGGTCGAGGAATAAATTCTTTTTCTCCGCCGAAACGAATCCGCTTGACTCTCGGAAGGGCCTCTGGAATCCATAAGAACATAACAGGAACATCCAATCAGGACCGGATACCGCCATGGTTGAACGCGCCGTGGCGCGGGAGACCATTTGCGCCCTGCGCCGGGAAATCGCCAGGATCGAGGGCGTCCTCGCCGACCGGCTGGATTCGTCTATCGGCCGGCCGGGAGAAGAAGGCGACATTCTCGTGCGCCGCAACGGCATGGCGGAAAGGCCGCCCCTTCTGCGGACGGGAGCAGAGATGTTCGACGCGGCCCTCGCCGGCGGACTGCCGCGCGCCGGCCTCGTCGAACTGCATGGCGGGGCCATGCGCGATGCCGGAGCGGTGGCCGGCTTTGCGCTTGCGCTGGCCGGCCTCCTCCTCGAGGAAGGGGGCGGGCCGCTCTTCTGGATCGGCACGGCGGGCATATTCGGCGAAACGGGCTTCCCCTATCTTCCGGGCCTTCATGCGCGGTTCGGCCTCGGACCGGAGGCCGTTCTTTTCGCCAACCCTCACCGGCTCCAGGATGCGCTCTGGATCGCCGAGGAAGCGGCGCGGCTGAAAGCCCTTTCGGCGGTGTTCCTCGAGATCGGGGGCAATCCGCACCGGCTCGACCTCACCGCGACAAGGCGGCTGCACCGCCGCGCGTTTCAGGCCGGCCGACCCCTTTTCCTCCTGCGCGAGGCGGGTTTCGCCGAGCCGACCGCAGCGCCGCTCAGGCTTCTCGTTGCGCCGGCGCGGACCCGGCCGCGCTCGACGCTTGCCGGCAGGCTCGCCAACTCCATCGGCCCGCCCGCCTTCGCCGTGACCATCGACAAGAGCCGGAATGCTCTCTCGAGCCGATTCATCCTCGAATGGAATGCTGCCGAACGCAGCTTCCGGGAAAGAACGCGGGAAGACCATGGTACAGAGAATATTGGCGTTGTGGTTTCCGCATCTCGCGACCGACCGCATCTTGCGCCGGCGGCA
>JBQCFH010000404.1:0-8219 GCA_051959385.1 Rhizobiaceae bacterium
CGGGCGGGCGTCTCCTCCGCGCTCGCCCATCACTATTTCGGGGCCAAGGAGGAGCTCCTGCAGGCAACGATGCGCCATCTCCTGTCGGAACTCGGCGCCGACCTCAAGGCCGCGCTGCGCCGGGCGCGCGGCCCGCGCGAACGGGTTTCCGCGGTGATCGCGGTCAACTTCTCCGCGCACCAGTTCAGGCCCGAAACGGTCGCGGCCTGGCTCGCCTTCTATGTCGAGGCGCAGAAATCGCCTTCGATGCGGCGGCTGCTCATCGTCTACGCGCGGCGGCTGCACTCGAACCTGATGAGCGGGCTCGTCACGCTGCTGCCCCGCGCGGACGCCGTCGCCACCGCCGATACGATCGGGGCCATGATCGACGGCTTCTATATCCGCCGCGCGCTGAAGGACGGGCCGAGCGACGCCGCATCCGCCGCCCGGCTCGTCGAGGATTATGTCGAACTGAGGCTTGAGCCAACCAGATGACCACGCGCCCGAACATCCTGATCGTCATGGTCGACCAGCTGAACGGGACGCTTTTCCCGGACGGACCGGCCGGTTTCCTGCATGCGCCGCATCTGAAGGCGTTGGCGCAGCGCTCGGTGCGCTTCGCCAACAACTATACCGCCTCGCCGCTCTGCGCGCCGGGCCGCGCCTCCTTCATGAGCGGGCAGTTGCCCTCGCGCACGCGCGTCTATGACAACGCCGCGGAATTCGCCTCCGATATCCCGACCTATGCGCACCATCTGCGCTCCGCCGGCTACCACACCTGCCTGTCGGGCAAGATGCATTTCGTCGGGCCCGACCAGCTGCACGGCTTCGAGGAGCGGCTGACGACCGACATCTATCCGGCCGATTTCGGCTGGACGCCGGATTACCGCAAGCCCGGCGAGCGCATCGACTGGTGGTATCACAATCTGGGGTCGGTCACCGGCGCGGGCGTCGCCGAGATCACCAACCAGATGGAGTATGACGACGAGGTCTGCTTCCACGCCGTGCAGAAGCTCTACGAGTTCGCACGCGCATCCGAGGACGAGCACCGGCGGCCGTGGTGCCTGACCGTCTCCTTCACGCATCCGCACGATCCCTATGTGGCGCGGCGCCAATATTGGGACCTCTACGAGGATTGCGCCGAGCTGCAGCCGAAAGTCGGCTTCATCCCCTACGAGAAGCAGGATCCGCATTCGCAGCGGCTCTACCGGGCGAGCGACTACGCCAGCTATTCGATCACCGAGGAAAACGTCCGCCGCTCGCGGCGCGGCTATTTCGCCAATATCTCCTACCTCGACGACAAGATCGGCGAGCTTCTCTCGGTGCTCGAACGGACGCGTATGCTCGACGACACGATCGTCCTGTTCTGTTCCGATCATGGCGACATGCTCGGCGAGCGCGGCCTATGGTTCAAGATGTGCTTCTACGAGGGCTCGGCGCGCGTGCCGCTGATGATCGCCGGACCGGGCATCCGGCCGGCGCTCGTCGAGACGCCGGTCTCCAACCTCGACATTTTGCCGACGCTGGCGGAGCTCGCCGGCATCGATCTCGGCGCGATCATGCCGTGGACGGACGGGCAGTCGCTGAAGCCGCTGATGGAAGAGGGAGCGCGCAAGGCGCCGGTGCTGATGGAATATGCGGCCGAAGGCTCCTACGCGCCGATGGTGGCGATCCGCGCCGGCCGGTTCAAATTCGTGCATTGCGAGATCGACCCGCCGCAACTGTTTGATCTCGAATCGGATCCCTACGAGCAGACGAACCTCGCCGCCGACCCCGCCCACGCCGCGCTGCTGGCCTCGTTCATGGAGAAGGTCCATGCGCGCTGGGATATGGCGGGCTTCGATGCCGCCGTGCGCGAGAGCCAGGCAAGGCGATGGATCGTCTATCCGGCGCTGCGGAACGGCGCCTACTATCCATGGGATTTCCAGCCGCTGCGCAACGCGTCGGAACGCTACATGCGCAACCACATGAATCTCGACAATCTGGAAGAACGGAAGCGATTTCCCAGGGGCGAGTGAGTGCGGGGAATAGCGAAGGAGGAGAATGACATGATCACAATCCACGGACGGCCGACCTCGTCCAACGTGCAGATCGTCATGTGGGCAGTCGGCGAACTCGGCCTGTCGCACGAGCGGCTCAACGTCGGCGGCGCCTATGGCGGCACCGACACGCCGGAATATCGGGCGATGAACCCGAACGGGCTGGTGCCGACCATCCAGGATGGCGACCTCACCATGTTCGAGAGCGCGGCGATCCTGCGCTATCTCGGCGCGAAATACGGGAAGGAGCCCTTCTGGCCGCAGGATCCGGCCAAGCGCGGGCGTCTCGACCAGTGGGCGGAATGGGGCCGCACCAGCTTCACGCCGCCGATGGGACAGATCTTCGGCCAGCTTGTCAGGACGCGGGAGGCCGAGCGCAATGCCGCGACGATCGCCGCTCTCGAAGCGCAGCTCAAGAAGCTCGCGGGCATCGCCGACCAGCGGATCGGCAACGGGCCCTACCTTGCCGGCGCCGACTTCACCTTCGCCGACATACCCTTCGGTCACCTGCTCTACCGCTACTACACGATGGGCTTCGAGCGGGCGGCGACGCCGAACCTCGACGCCTATTACGAACGGCTGAAAAAGCGTCCGGCCTTCGCCGAGCACGTGATGGTGTCGTATGAGCCGCTGAGGGTGAGGTGATCTTTCTTTACCCCCCTCTCCGTCTCGGCTTCGCCTCGACACCTCTCCCCCACTTCGTGAGGGGAGAGGATGGGCGCCAAGCGTACGGCCGGCGCATCCTCTCCCCCGTCGATCGGGGGAGAGGTGTCCCGCGCAGCGGGACGGAGAGGGGGCCGGCTGGGCAAGATAAGATAGCCCGCCCTTGGCAGAGCAGTCTCCCCCATGCCTGAGGCCGATTACGTCATCGTCGGGTCCGGCTCGGCAGGGTCGGCGCTCGCTTACCGGCTGTCGGAGGACGGCCGGTATTCGGTGATCGTCATCGAATATGGCGGAACGGACTATGGTCCGCTCATCCAGATGCCGGCGGCGCTGTCGATCCCGCTCAACATGAGCCGCTACGACTGGGGCTTTTCGAGCGAGCCGGAGCCGCATCTCGGCGGGCGGGTGCTGGCGACGCCGCGCGGCAAGGTGCTCGGCGGCTCCTCTTCGATCAACGGCATGGTCTATGTGCGCGGCCATGCGCACGATTTCGACCATTGGGCCGCCGAGGGCGCGCGCGGCTGGAGCTTCGCCGACGTGCTCCCTTATTTCAAGCGCATGGAGACTTCGCATGGCGGCGAGCCTGGCTGGCGCGGCACCGACGGCCCGATGCACGTCAAGCGCGGTTCGAGCCGCAATCCGCTCTTCGCCGCCTTCATCGAGGCGGGCCGGCAGGCGGGCTTCGAGACGACCGCCGACTATAACGGCTCCAAGCAGGAAGGTTTCGGGCCGATGGAGCAAACCATCCACCTGGGCCGGCGCTGGTCGGCCGCGAATGCCTATCTGAGGCCGGCGCTCAAACGGAAAAACGTCACTCTCGTCAGCGGTTTCGCCCGGCGCGTAGTGATGGAGAATCAACGCGCGGTCGGGGTGGAGATCGAGCGGCGGCGGAAGATCGAGACGGTCAGGGCGCGGCGCGAGGTGATCCTTGCCGCCTCCTCCATCAATTCGCCGAAGCTCCTGATGTTGTCGGGCATCGGCCCGGCGGCGCATCTGAAGAAGAACGGGATCGAGGTGGTGGCGGACCGGCCGGGCGTCGGACGGAACCTGCAGGATCATCTGGAGCTCTATATCCAGCAGGCATCGACCAAGCCGATCACGCTCTATTCCAAGCTGAACCCGTTCTCGAAGGCGTTGATCGGGGCGGAATGGCTGCTGTTCAAGTCCGGGCTCGGCGCGTCGAACCATTTCGAGGCCGCCGCCTTCGTGCGCTCCCGCGCCGGGGTCGAATATCCGGACATCCAGTATCATTTCCTGCCAGTCGCCATCCGCTATGACGGCAAGGCGGCGGCGAAATCGCACGGGTTCCAGGCGCATGTCGGGCCGATGCGCTCGAAATCGCGCGGCTCGGTGGCGCTGCGCTCGCCGGACCCGACCGACAAGCCGGTCATCCGCTTCAACTACATGGAGCATCCGGACGACTGGTCGGATTTCCGGCACTGCATAAAGCTGACGCGCGAGATCTTCGGGCAGAAGGCATTCGAGGAGTTCCGCGGCGAGGAGATTTCGCCGGGCGCTGAGGTGCAAAGCGACAAGGAGATGGACGAGTTCATCCGCGCGCATGTCGAAAGCGCCTATCACCCTTGCGGCACCTGCCGGATGGGCCGGGCGGACGATCCGATGAGCGTCGTCGATCCCGATTGCCGAGTGATCGGCGTCGAGGGGCTGCGGGTGGCGGATTCGTCGATCTTCCCGCGCATCACCAACGGCAACCTGAACGCGCCTTCGCTGATGACGGGCGAAAAGGCCGCCGACCACATCCTCGGCAAGGCGCCGCTCGCGCCCTCCAACCAGGAGCCGTGGATCAACCCGCGCTGGCGGGAGAGCGACCGGTAAATTGCGGACAGGTCGGGGCGTCGCTGGATTTGACGCCGAAGGGGCGCTATCGAGGAGCG
Source organism: Rhizobiaceae bacterium (assembly GCA_051959385.1). Classification (GTDB taxonomy): domain Bacteria; phylum Pseudomonadota; class Alphaproteobacteria; order Rhizobiales; family Rhizobiaceae; genus Mesorhizobium_L. The sequence goes on from JBQCFH010000404.1 coordinate 4,577, forward strand.
GGACGTCACGGCCAGGGAAAGGATTCCTTTGAAGCAGAACCAGCTCTATCTCGTCATCGGCGCACTCGTCGTGATCGTGGTCGTGCTCGCCGGCTACATCTACCACGAGCAGACCAAGCCCGAGGGCGTTCAGATCCAGTTCGACCAGAACGGATTGAAGATACAGAAGAATTGAGCCACCCTGTTCGGCCGGCTTTCGGCCGGCATGGCTAACCCATGGAGCGTGCCGGCATGAAGGCGCAACCGACGGCATCGCATTACGTCAACGGCCGCTATGTCGAGGACGATCAGGGCAGGCCGATCGAGGTGATCTATCCGGCGACCGGCGAGGCGATTGCACACCTCCATGCGGCGACGCCGAACATCGTCGAGCTGGCGATCGAGGCGGCGCGCGCCGCGCAGGCCGAATGGGCGCGCCTCAAGCCAGTGGAGCGCGGTCGCGTGCTGCGGCGGGCCGCCGACCTGCTGCGCCAGCGCAACGCCGACCTTGCGCGCCTCGAAACGCTGGACACGGGCAAGGCGCTGCAGGAGACGCTGGTCGCCGATCCTGCCTCGGCCGCCGACGCGCTGGAGTTTTTCGGCGGGGCGGTCGCCTCGTTCTACGGCGACTTCGTCGATCTCGGCGGGCCGTTCGGCTATACGCGGCGCGAGCCGCTCGGCGTGTGCGTCGGCATCGGCGCCTGGAACTATCCGATCCAGATCGCGGCCTGGAAGTCGGCCCCGGCGCTCGCCATGGGCAACGCGATGGTCTTCAAGCCGTCGGAGAACACGCCGCTTTCGGCGCTGGCGCTGGCTGAAATCTATACCGAGGCCGGCCTGCCCGCCGGCCTGTTCAACGTCGTCCAGGGCTACGGAGAGGTCGGCGCGGCGCTCGTCGGCCACGAGGCGGTGGCGAAGGTCTCGGTCACCGGCTCGGTGCCGACCGGACGCAAGGTCTCAGGGCTGGCCGGCTCGAAGCTGAAACACGTCACCATGGAACTCGGCGGCAAGTCGCCGCTGATCGTCTTCGACGACGCCGATGTCGAGAACGCGGTCGGCGGCGCGATGATGGCGAACTTCTATTCCACCGGCCAGGTCTGCTCGAACGGCACCCGCGTCTTCGTGCAGGACGGCATCCGCGAACGCTTCCTCGACCGGCTCATCGAGCGCACGAAGAAGATCCGCATCGGCGATCCGCTCGATCCGGAAACGCAGATGGGGCCGCTCATCAACAAGGCGCAGCACGAGAAGGTGCTTGGCTATATCGAGACGGGGAAAAAGGAAGGCGCGACGCTTGCCTGCGGCGGCGGCGTGCCGAAGCTGCAGGGCTTCGAGAACGGTCTTTTCGTCGAACCCACGGTCTTCACCGATGTCGAGGACCAGATGACGATCGCGCGCGAGGAGATTTTCGGGCCGGTAATGTCGGTGCTTTCCTTCTACGACGAGGAGGAAGCGATCGCGCGCGCCAACGACACGGAGTTCGGGCTGGCCGCCGGCGTGTTCACGCGCGACCTGCCGCGCGCCCACCGTGTCATCGCCGAATTGCAGGCCGGAACCTGCTGGATCAACAATTACAATCTGACGCCCGTCGAACTGCCCTTCGGCGGCGTCAAGCAGTCGGGCATCGGCCGGGAAAACGGGCTCGCGGCGCTCTCGCACTATTCGCAACTGAAGACGGTCTATGTCGAGACAGGCAACGTCGCGAGCCCGTATTGAGGCCAAGAGCCCTGCCTGACTGTTGCCGGCCGCGAGAAATCTTGATCGGAACAAACATATCCTGCCCATGTTGGGATTCCGTCCACAACAACCCCAAGGAAGGACGGACACATGAAACTGAAGATGATCGCAGCGGCCGCATTGGCCGCCTGTTTCGTCGCCGGCCCCGCGCTCGCGCAGACCGGCGGCACGGCCGGCGGCGGCACCAGCGCCACCGGGTCAGCCGGCGTAGGCACCAGCACCAACGGGTCGGCCGGCGCGAACGGCTCGGTAAGCACCGGCACCACCGGATCGATCGGGACCAATTCCGGTGCCCAGTCCTCCGGGACCCGCGCCGGCACCGCGGGGACCGCGCAGATGGGTACCTCCACCCAGAACAAGAACTGCCCGAGCGGCCAATCCAAGGGCCAGCAGATGCAGACCCAGGGCACCGGCACCACCGCTACCGACAACAACTGCCAATGACACCCTCTACATAAGGCCCGCGCCGCCAAAGGCGCGGGCCAATTTCGGACTGTCGCCATAAGTGCTTGCAGGATCGGAACCCGGACGCTATAAGCCGCCCGTCTGGTCGCGGAGTGTAGCGCAGCCTGGTAGCGCACCTCGTTCGGGACGAGGGGGTCGCAGGTTCAAATCCTGCCACTCCGACCAGTAAATCCAAATACTTATCGACGGTTCTTCTTTCCGGCTGTTGCCTCGCGCATCGCGCTGCGGCAGAAGTCTTGGTGTCTCCTGCCGAGGACGGAAAATGGCCGAAGCCGCCCATGAAGTCGATTGCGCCGTGATCGGAGCGGGCGTCATCGGGCTTGCGGTCGCGCGCGAACTGGCGAGCGCCGGGCGCGAGGTGATCGTGCTCGAAAGAGCCGGCGCGATCGGCACCGAAACCTCGAGCCGCAACAGCGAGGTGATCCATGCCGGGCTCTACTATCCCACGCACAGCCTGAAGGCGAAATTCTGCGCGCCGGGGCGCGCCCTCCTCTACGACTATTGCCGCTCGCGTGGCATCCCGCACCGCCGCATCGGCAAGCTGGTCGTCGCTTCGAGCGAGGCGGAGATCGGCACGCTGGAGGGCATTGCCGCGCAGGCGCGCGCCAACGGCGTCGACGACCTCCAATGCCTCGAAGGCGCAAAGGTGCGCGCCATGGAACCGGCGCTCAACGTCTCCGCCGCGCTCCATTCGCCCAGCACCGGGATCATCGACAGCCATGCCTATATGCTTGCCCTCCGCGGCGAGGCCGAGGACCTTGGCGCGCTCTTCGCCTTGCATGCGCCGGTCACCGGAGGCGCGCTCGAAAAGGGCGGCGTCGTGCTTCAGGTCGGCGGCGCGGAACCAACCGCGCTCAGCGCGCGATTCGCCATCAACGCGACGGGGCTCGCCGCGCGGAAGGTGGCGCTTTCGATCGACGGCGTCGGCGGCGTGCCCGAACTGAAATTCGCCAAGGGCAACTATTTCGGGCTCGCCGCCAAGGCGCCCTTCTCGCGGCTGATCTATCCCGTGCCCGAGCGCGGCGGGCTCGGCGTCCACCTGACGCTCGATCTCGCCGGCCGCGCACGGTTCGGTCCGGACGTGGAATGGATCGAACGGCCGGAATATTCCGTCAACGGCGATCGCGCCCTCCCCTTCTATGCCGCGATCCGGCGCTATTGGCCGACGCTTCCGGACGGCGCGCTATATCCGGATTATGCCGGGGTGCGGGTGAAGGTCGCCGGCCTCGAGCCGAACGACTTCGTCATCGAGACGTCGAACGCGCCGTTGGTCAATTTGTTCGGGTTCGAGTCGCCGGGGCTGACGGCGTCGCTGGCAATTGCGCGGGAGGTGGGGGCGTTGGCGAGGGAGATTTAGCGGCGGATATTCCAACTAAATCGAGACGCGAAAACACCCCCTCTCCGTGGGGCCGGGGGCGCCCCCCCCACCCCCCCGGCGCCGGGACAGCAAAGAGGAGAGCTC
>JBQCFH010000405.1:0-11793 GCA_051959385.1 Rhizobiaceae bacterium
AATCGGCCCTAGAATCGAAACGGGCGGGAATCATTGTCGAGGAGAAGAATCATGAAATACGCCGACCGGATCGTTGCAGTCTGTTCCGCGCTTGCTCTTGTCGCCTTGCCGGCTTCCATCCTGATGCCGCACGGCTTTGTCGGCTCGGCCCACGCGGCGGGAGGCGGCGGAGGAAACGGCGGTGGCAATGGCAACGGCGGCGGTAACGGCAACGGAAACGGTGGCGGCAACGGCAATGGCGGCCAGGGCGCCGCAGCGGCCGACGCAGGCGCCGGCCACGGCCACATGGGCCACGGGGCGGCAACCTCGGCGGCGGCCCGGGATACGACGACCAAGGGCCTCGCTCATGCCATCGGCGTGGTCTCGACGACCCCGGCCTCGCCGCAGGCCCTGGCGTCTCTCACCGCAGCGCTGGCTGCCTTCACCGCGCGTTCAACCTCCTCCCAGACAGACGATTCGACCGACACGACCGCCAAGTCGGAATAGTCACTGGCTGAAGTGCTCGACCTGCACAGAGCGTGACCGATCTTCCGGGTCGCCGTGACGCTCTGAATTCTACATGCAGTTTGCTGCCGCCGCGCGAGGCGGCAGGCCGTGTAACTTCGTTCGCAGGCCAAGGCAACGCAAGGTCCAGAATTGGAGGCCGGATAAGATAAAATCTTATCGATAATTTATATTTGAAAGTAACTACAAGAGTTATCAGTATATTTTCCTGAAAAGAGTACGGTCGGCCCACTTTAAACGGTGGGCAAGATGCGTATCGCCACGAATACAAAGATTATCGCAGCCGTAGCTGCTCTCGGGGTTGTTGCGTCTGGAGGATCGGCTAACTCGAGAGAACACAATTTCGTTTTCGAAACAGCTCGTTCCGCACGCGATCTAAAGGACGCAAGTTTCGGTCTTCACCGTGACATATTCTTCAGCGGCCAGGAGCTTCTAAACGCGTCCCTCGCCGAGAAATTGGCGCGAATGCGCGGTTCTGGAAAGCAAGCCGCTCCTGAACCTTCGGGAAACGCGCCCCAGCCTGCCGGAATGCAGGCCAACCGCGGATCCGAGCCACAGTCGCCCGAGCCTCTGACCGTGGCCGTCAATGCAGCGCCGGGCGTATTTGGTTCCGTTGCCATCTCCTTCTCACATTTGAAGATGATGGCCCGCTGGAAGCCTATTCTCGCGCAAGTTGCTTCCGATGCGTTGGAAACGTGCTTTGGGCGGGACGAGTGTCCGGCTGCCGAGGCGCCGATTCAGCGAGCCGTCATGGCGACCGAAACCACGCCTGACCTGGTTGGCAAGCTTCAGCTGATCAACACGGCAGTAAATCGAGCTATCGGCTACCAATCCGATCACGTCCTCTATGGCGTGACCGACTATTGGGCAAAGCCCAGCGAAACCCTAATCAGAGGAAAGGGGGACTGCGAGGATTTTGCCATCCTGAAGATGGCGGCCCTCCATGAAGCCGGAATTCCCATCGACAGCATGTCCATTGTCGTGCTTCGTGACCGGAGGGGGGGATTTTTCCATGCAGTGCTCGCCGTGTCGACGACACGGGGCGATTTCATCCTCGACATCCTGAACAGCCGAGTTCGCCTCGACCGATCCTATCCCGACTACCAGCCGCTCTATTCCATCGCCGGCGGCAGAGCCTGGATTCACGGCTATCCGAACGGTAGCAAGTTGGCGTCGAATGCACCGATGACGATCGATGTCGCACCCGGAACTGGACCCGCGGGCTCCCTTCCGGCCAAATTTTTGGCGGCGACGGACAGCGGGACTGGAACTGATTAGTCGCTGAGACGTCAGCCGGACAGATACCCGATCAGAATCGGTTCCTTCTGAACCGGAGCCAGCACCACGTTCAGCGTTCCGCGGACCCTTTTTTCCTCGGCGCCGAGAAGTATGCCTGTGCGGATGGCGCGGTTGCCATTGGTCTCAAGTGTCCGAATAAGATCGCCGAATTGCACGTCGAGGATCAGCCTGAGGTTTCGGGGCAAGGCGCTAGAAGGACTTAGACCCAACTGCGACTGGACGTAAGTCAGGAATGGCGCGTTGTAGGAGATCAGTTTCCTGTCGGCCGCCAGCGCGATCGCGGGCACGGGCGAGGCGCGCACGAGATTGCTGACGATGTCCTCTTCCTTGCCGGGCCTGTTATGAGCCAGTTGCCTTTGCATCCAGCCGATCGCGACCACCCTCAACACGGATGTGATGTTGCCGCTTTGCGGAAAGCTGGTCTCGGCTGCCTCCACCACCTGAGCGACAGTCGTACCTTCTTCCTTTGCGAGCCTTGCAAGAGCCGTCCAGAATATCTGTTCAAGGCGAATGCCGCGTCGGTGGTCACCGGTACGGACGGCCCGGAACTTCGGAGTGAAATCGGCCTCCGACAGATAATCGAGCTTGCGCGGTTCAGCCGGCGTTTCCAAGGTCATCGCTCGGTAAGGGACTCCGAGAGGCCCTTGTTGATGGGCTTCAGGAGATAGTGGAGAATGGTCTTGTGTCCCGTCAGGATGTCCACCGAGGCGACCATGCCGGGGATAATCGAGTAGGTGCGCCCGTCCTTCTTCAGTTCCGAATGTTCCGTCTTCACCAGGACTTCGTAATAGGGCTTACCGGTTTTTTCATCGACCAGACTATCCGCGGAAACATTGGTGACCTCGCCTTCGAGGCCGCCATAGATTGAGAAGTCATAAGCGGTGATCTTGACCGTTGCCAGTTGGCCGGGGCGGATGAAGGCAACATCTCTGGGTGATATCCGTGCCTGTACCAGCAGCTTGTCGGCTGTCGGCACGATCGTGGCGATCACGGTGCCCGGCTGCACGAAGGCGCCGATCGTGTTCACCGCGAGATCGTTGACCACTCCGTCCACGGGTGAGCGCACGTCCGTGCGCGCAACCCGGTCGGATGCGCCACGGATGGTTTCGTTGACGACAGACAGATCGGCGAGAGCCTGCGTCTTGTCCGAGAGGGCCTTCTGTTGGATCTGCAGCGAAAGCTGGTCAATCTGCAGCGCGGCTTCCTTTACGGCCGCCTTGAGCCCGTCGATGGATTCTTTCGTTTGCTGGAGCTGGCCTTTTTGGTCCGTCAGCTCCTTCTCGACGTTCAGCAGTTCGGTCTCGGCCATCAGCTTTCTTTGGACCATCGGCTGAACGAGAGCGAGCTGCTTTTCCGACACCTGAATGTTGTCTTCCAGCCGGTTAATCTGCGCGAGTGCCTGATCAAGATCCTTTTGCTTCTGGATCTTGCGCTCCTGGAGGACCGCCACTTCATTCTGGTAGTTCCGTTCATCGGAAACCAGCAGACTGGCCTCGTTCCTGCAAATCTCCGGCGCCTTCTTGAGAATTTCTGGCGGGCATACCAGTTCGGCGCCGTAATTTCCCGCTTGTTCGAGATCGAGACGTGCGATTTTTGCTTCAAGCGCTCTTTGGTGCGCTGTCGCCTCTCCGAGCGTTGAAGCGATGGTGGTGTCGTCCAATCGGGCAATGATCTGGCCCTTTTTGACCACCTGACCCACTTTCACCGATATTTCCTGGATCGTGCCTGGCTCACTAGCCTGGACTATCTGAGTCTTCGAGAACGGGATTACCTTGCCTTCTCCGCGCGTAACCTCGTCGACGCTTGTCAGCGCCGCCCATACGACGAAGCCAATAATCAGGCAGGCGACGATTATAAGGGTCAGACGGGCAGCGAGCGGAGGCCGGTCTTGGACAGTTCGCTTCGGCTTGCGGCCTGTCTGCACAAATTGGGTCGTGAAAATATCGGAAGACATCGCGGCTCAGGCTCGACGGATGGGCGGCTTGGCCGCTCTCTGCTGCAGATCCTCGATCACCTTTGCTTTCGGGCCGTCAGCGACAACGAGCCCTTGGTCAATGACGATGAGACGATCGACAAGTTCGAGCATGCTAAAGCGGTGGGTCGCGACGATCAGCGTGGTCGTTTTGTCGAATGCCTCCGCAAGTTTACTGATCAGCGCTCGCTCGCTGGCGAGGTCCATGGCACCGGAGGGTTCGTCGAGGAAGACGAGTTTTGGCCGCGTCAGGAGCAGCCGAGCCATGATCACCGCTTGCTTTTGCCCGCCCGAAAGGTTGTTGCCCCTTTCACCGACGGGCATATCGAATCCCCTCGGGTGCCGCGCGACGATTTCGGATACGCCGGTTGCCGATGCTACCGCGAGGAGTTCCTTGTCCGTTGCGTCCGGCCGCCCGAGAAGCAGGTTTTCCTTTACCGAACCGGAAAAGAGGTCCGAACTCTGTCCTGCTATGCCAACGGCGGCGCGTATTTCGGCGGGATGGTATTGCCTGATATCGATGCCATCGATGAGCAGGTTGCCCGCAGCGGGCGGATAAAGTCCCCCGATCAGGCGGCCAAGCGTCGTCTTGCCGGAACCGATGCGACCGATGATGCCCACGCGCTCTCCGGCTCTGATCGTGAAGCTTATCCCTCTCAGGGCCTGCTGTTCGGACATCGGATAGTTGAACTCGACATTCCGGAACTCGACGTTCCCGGCGCTGATCTGACGGTTGACGAAGCCCACGGAGCGCGGATTGTCTTCAGGTTGCGCCATGATCATGTTCAGGATCTTCAGCGAGAACATGGCCTGCCTCAGACGCGCCAGCGTGAGCGCTATCTGGCCCATCGGTGCGATTGTACGCGAGGCAAGCATGGTTGCGGCTATGATTGCGCCCGTCGTCATATTGCCATCGGCAAATTCGTAGGCGCCCGCGACAATGATCGAAACCGAAACGAGTTGCTGTACGAAGCCGGTGGAGTTCGCCGCCGCAGCGGAAAGCTGTTTGATCTCCTCGGAAGTGCGGGTGGAGTAATGGGTGAGTTGTTGCCACTTGCGCAGCAAGGTCGCTTCCGCCCTAAGCGATTTGATTGTTTCTATGGTCGAGATCGTCTCAACGAGCAGGGAATGGCGTTGGGCAGATTCGTTAGCGGCTGCGACCACCCGTCGGCCGATTTGCCATTGAGCGACGAGGCCGATGATGAATGCGGCAATGAATGCGATTGCCGGTATGATCACGATCCAGCCGGCTATGGCATAGATCGCAGCTAAAAAAATGAAGACAAAGAGTGTGTCGATGAGAACGCTAAGTGTGTTCGACGTGAAGAATTCGCGTACGAACTCGTATTGCGAAATCCGGTTGGCATAATCCCCGGTCAGGGCGGGGCGCGACCACAGGGACGCGTTAAGGACTTTTTCGAACAATACGTAAGAAAGCTTCATGTCGGCCCGGCGGCCCGCATAATCGATGATGGCCGCCCGCGCGGTTTTCAGGAGGAGGTCAAAAAGGATCGCTGTGGCCAGACCTATTGCCAGCACCCATAGCGTGGAGGTGGCCTTGTTGGGCAGAACACGATCGTACACGTTGCGCACGAATAGCGGCGAGGCCAGCGCAATCAAATTGATGAAGAAGGCGGCAAGCGCTACCCTGACGTAAGATCGCCAAAACGGCGCGATCGCGGCAATCAGCCAATGGCGTCGTTCAATTGTCTCCGGTTCGCCGGTCGCGAGATTCTCGGACGCGTTCGCGTAAAAGACGGTAAACGTAACCAGTTGTGTGATACGCCAAGACAGGAGTGTGCCGACAGAGGGTCGTTGGCCCAGGTCGGCCGCGAGCGACGTCTCGAACGTGCCATCAGGCGCCTGCGCAAGCAACGGCATTGACGAGCCGTCATGGAAAAATGCAATCGCCGGAAATTCAATATCGCCGGCAGCAAATTGCACCGGGGTGCGCAATGAGGCGTCGAGACCCAGGCGCGACGCCAAGCGCTCAACATCCTCGAAAGCGACGTCAGCGGGGTCGAATGGCACGCCGGAGAAGAGGACCGTCTCGGAGCTTGGGCGCCCGAGTGTCGCCGCTACGATCTGAAAAGATGTTTTGAACGGAAACCCAACCGGTTTATCCGTCCTATTATCAGTCACCAGAACGGCGTCCATGATACCACGGCCGGTTCGGCCCTTACTCAGTTCTTGCGTACAGGAGCCAAGAGATCGAAGGGCAGGTCATTCGTCTGCTGCGAAGGGGTTCTGGCGTATGTGTCGGTCGCGGCTGTTGGAGGCACGTTGAACTCCTTGCGCGCATAAGCGGCGGATTGCGGAGCAGGCTTCAAATTGAGCGTTGAAAGCAGTTTGCCTGTCGCTGCAAGAAGCCGGTAGTTCGCGAAAATCACCGCATATTGAGAGGTCATTGCCAGAATGTCAGTGTTAACACGCGTATTCTGCGCATCGAGCACGTCGAGAAGGGACCGCTGCCCGACCCTGAACTGCTGACGATAGGACGCTACGAGCTTGTCGTCCGTCGCAGCCTGGGACCGCAAAGTCTGTTCCAGATCGAGCTGCATTACGCGCCTGTTCCAGGAGGTCCGGACGGCATCTTCGACTTCCCGGTAGACCTCATGCAGGGCGTAGCGCTCCTCGCTGGCCCGGCGAATCTGTTCCTGTTCGTTTGCCGTGTCTATGCCACCGCGATAGAGGTTCCATTTCGCGACTATGCGAGCTCCAAGCTCCGTGGTCCGACCGTCGACGCCGTCCACATCGTGGCCGGCACGTGCGCTTCCCTCAAGATCGATTTCTGGAAGATAGTTGGCGCGGGCCTTGTCCACTAACGCGTCCGCGGCGTCTACGTCCGCACGCGCCATGTGAATCTGAGGATTATTGCGGCGGGCAAGATCGATCGCGACGTCAAGCGTCTTCGGAATGGCGGCGGACATCGAAGGCGGCAGCGACGGGGCCACCAGAGGCTTGCCCACAAGTTTGAAAAAATCGATCTTGGATGCCTCGAGATCCTCACGCGCCTGCTTCAAACGCGCCGTGGCGCCGAGCAGGCGCTCCTGTGCCTGCTGCCGATCAGCCTCGGTCAGTGCGCCGCCGCTGATGCTGGCGGAGATGTCGCCAAGGATCTTCCGGTGGAACGATATGTTCTGTTCGGACACCTGCACGATGCGCGCCTGCAACAGATATTCGATGTATGACTTGGCTACCTGAAGGGCGATGTATTCCGATCGTTCGAGCACTCGAAAGGAAGCGCCGTCCACCCGTGCGGCCTGCCGGCGCAATTCCGCCCGGCGATTGCCTCCGTCAAAAAGCTTCTGCGTTATCGTGACGCCGACCTGGGCCGGAGCGAGCGTCTCGTCATCCTCGCCGAGAGAGCGCCTGGTGGCGTTGTTCAGCAGGTCCGCACCGACTGAAGATTCGAGGTCGATGCTGGGCAGGAACAGTCCTTTTGCCTGCCTCAACTCGAACTCGGTGGCTTCTCTGTTCTGCGCCGCCTGGCTGATCTGAGGGTTGGATTCAACCGCAACCGCAATCGCTTCGCGCAATGTTATCGCCGCCGCGCTATATACCTGTCCCAAACTGGCAATCGACATCGCCGAGGCAAAAAGCGCAATCTTATACAACCTGGTGGAAGTCATTTTCCCCCGCCCACGAAAACCGAATACGGTACCCGAACACAACTTACGACAAACAACTTAAAGAGTCCCAACCGGGCGGCTTATGCACCGCCATAGTTGTGTCTCTGTTGCCGATGAGACACAGTCACGGAAGCGCAAAACTCTTTCCGCACCGGGCGCGCGACCGATATTTAACCGTTCCGTAACGGCGACGCGGCTAACCTGCCGGAGATTCCGCTCGGTCGGGGAGAATCGGCATGGCATGGAAACGCATTGCGCTGTTCGCATTTCCGGGCACGATCCTCGCCATGCTATGGGCCGACATCATCCTGCTGCGCCTCCTGGCGATCGACCCGGGATCGAGCCTTCTCTGGATGATATCGGACTTCTTCCGGGGCCCTATCTTCTCCTTCATTTATGCCGTTCAGTATTTCGCTGGGGCAGGGGATAGGTACATCCTCTGCGTCGCGGCCGCCTCGGCGGTATTCATGACGCTCGTTTTCTCGCGCTACTATCGTGCGTCCGGATTCCTGTTCAGCCATCTGCTGACCCTCGGCTTCTTCTTTGCCTGCGCGGACAAGGCGGTGCTGAGCGCGGCGCTCTATCCGGAGAACATGAGAGTCAGTTTCGAGGCCGGCTTCTTCAACACGATGCATATCGGGCCTTCGCAGGTGCTGCTGATTGCATTCGGCATCGTCACCTGCGCGATAGCGCATGTCTTTTTCCTGGCGGGCGACAGCTCGCGCCGCGAGGTCACGCTGAGGCTGCTCGAGCTTCAGCGTTTCTGAAGCGCTGTCCCCACATTAGTCAGGCCGGCGTCAGGACGAACACCGTCAGGATCGCGTAGCCGAGCGTCAGTATGGCGGCCGTAGAGATCGGCACGCCGAAGGGCACCCTGTCGAAGCGCGAGAGCGACGCGACGTACTCCCGGAACATGCGCTCCGGCAGCAGCTGCGGCTGCTTCATGACGGCATAGGTCAGCACCGTGCAGGCGAGCAGAGCCAGCGCGAAGATCATGGCGAACTGGAAGCCGACCAGGAACGCCGTTACGCTCAGCAGTTTGACGTCGCCGGCGCCGACCTTGTGCATCAGCCAGAACACGAACCTGACGACGAAAAGCACCGCCGCCAGGATCGCCGAGCCTTCGAGATTGATGATGCCGGTGCGGTCGAGGCCGAACTGGTCGTGGTGCGCGATGAAATCGACCGCCCGCGTCGCGATCGCGGTCAGCAGAAGCAGCCCCACCGAGGAATTGGTGATCTTCTGGGTCAGGAAGTCGCGCTTGCCGATCGCCACGAGCTGGGCGATGCCGGCGGCGACCAGAATCAGCCAGGCAAGGCCGATCGGGCTGGAAAGGTCCATCAGCGCTTCACGCTCTTGGCGCTCGATCCGAGGAGTTCGAGATTGTTTGCGACGACCTGGTTCCTGGGGTCCAACTCATAGGCTTTCAGGAAGTCCCTGCGCGCCTTGACGAGGTCGCCGCGCAGCAGGAACGAATAGCCGCGATTGTTGTAGAACTGGTAGGTGCCGCCCAGGTAGTGGAATGCCTGGTCATAGGCGCGGTCGGCGAGGTCGAACCGCCGCAGCCTGTCGTAGGAAGCAGCGAGCCCGATCCAGGCTTCGCCGTCGTTCGGCGCAAGCTCGACCGCCTTCTGGAAGGCGGCCTCGGCGTTGCCGTAGTTCTTCTCGCGGAACTGGTTTTTGCCGGCGGCGACCGCCTGGTCGGAGGAAAAATATTCGACGTCGGCGACGGATTTCAGCCCTTCCTTCGTGTCGCCGAAGGCTGTCGGCTCCACGCCCTGGCATCCGGCGAGCAGCCCGCCGGAAAGCAGGGAAATGCCGATTGCCAGGTAAAAACAGGCTATTGCTTGCGAGCGCCCCATCCGAGTTCCCCGTAAAGCGCCGTTTCGGCCGCATCGACCTTACATCCGCTTATATTCCACAGAAGTCTTAAAAGAAAACGCCTCTCATTCGAATTATCAACGGCAACATGACGATCATCATGATGACCGGGAATACGCAGAAGCCGAGCGGCAGCATCATTTTCACCGGCAGCGAGTTCGCCTTTTCCTCGGCGCGCAATATGCGCTGGCCGCGCATCTCCTCGCTATAGACGCGCAAGGCATCCACAAGGCTGGTGCCGAGTTCCTCGGACTGGCGGAAGAGCACGGCCAGCGAGCGCGCCTCGTCGATGCCGATGCGGTCGGCTAGGTCGCGCAGCGCCTCGCGCAGCGTGCGGCCGGCGCGCAGCTGCAAGGTCATGATCGCGAGCTGGATGCCGAGATCGCGGTGGGTCACCGCCATTTCCGCGCTGACGCGCTCGACGGCGGCTTCCAGGCTCATGCCCGCATCGGCGCAGGTGATCATCATGTCCATGAAGTCGGGAAAGCCGCGCCGATAGGTCTCCTGCACGCCCTTGGCATAGCGGTCGAGCATGATGCTCGGCACCACGATGAAGGCGAGGGCGAAGACACCGGCGGCGACGGGCGCGACAAAGCCGGGGAGCTTCGGCGGAATGATATGGCTGAAGAGCGGATAGCAGATCAGGAACGCGACCACGACGGTGACGACGCGGATGATATTGTAGATTGCGACCGCCTTGTCGGAATAGAAACCGGCCTGGAACAGCCGTAGTTCTACCGCATCCGGCGCTTCCTTGGCCTGCTCCGTCGCCTTGAAATAGGCTTCCACGGGCTTGCGCGCGCTGATGCGGCTCATCTCGTCCTGGGCGCGGATTGTCCGGACGTCGCTTATCCCGACCTTTTCCAGTTCGCGCCGCATGGCGCGCTGCGTTTCGATCTGCGGGACGAGCAGAAAGCCGATGCCAAGCACGAAGGCCACGGTCGCGGCGAACACCATGACCGACACGACCAGCGCGACGTTCTGGTCCTGGAGATAGGTGATGATGGTCTGGAGCATGGAGCGCCTAGAAGTCGAACGTGACCATTCGGTACATGATGTAGTCCCCCAAAAGCGCCAAGGCGCCGAAGAACGTGAAGACCGGAACGATCAGCGGATCGCCCCAGACCTTTCCGTAAAAGCTCGGCGACAGCAGTTGCAGGATGAGGAACATGACCAGCGGGAACAAGGACAGGATAATCGCGGAAAACCGCCCTTCCGCCGAAAGCGCCCTGATCTTCAGCCGCAGCTTGCTCCGCTCGCGGATGACCTTGGAGAGATTGCTCAGGATCTCGGCGAGATTGCCGCCGGTCTTGGCCTGGATGCTGAGCGCGACGGCAAGCAGGCGCAGGCTTTCCGACCCGACGCGCTCGGACATCTTGCGCACGGCATCCTCCAGGGTGGAACCGAACGTGACCTCGTCGGCGGCGATGCCGAACTCCGTGCCAATCGGATCAGGCATCTCGCGCGAAACGAGAGCGGTCGCGACAGTGGTCGGATGGCCGGCCCGGAGGCTTCGGACGATCATGTCGAGCGCATCCGGCAACTGTTTCTCGAACAGGCGGACACGCTTGCTTCGGGCGCGGCGCAGGAGGAGCCAGGGCAGCAGCAGCCCGATGACCAAACCGAGCCCCAGCGCGACGACCGGAGGAAAGTCGAAAATGATCATCACGCCGGCAATTGTCGCGCCGGCCAGCACATAGATCGCCAGGAAAACGAGGGGGCTGCCGCGTTTGCCCGACTGCACGTAGAGCCGGTTGAGGCCGATGAAGCCATAGGCGAAATCGCCGGTTTCGCTCAGCCCGCGCTCCTTGAGGATCAGCTTCAGCGTCTCCTGGGCCGAAGGCTGGTCCTCCAGCCGCCGCAGTCGGTGATTTATGGCGGCGCGGCGCTTGCGGTTGACGAAGAAGGAGACATAGACGGCCTCGACCAGCAGGACGCCCGCCGCCGCGGCCAGCGCGTAGATCGCGTAAAGGAGCCCGGTGCTGGTAAACATCAGAGCGGCACCTGCGGGTTGAACGCGTCATTGGCGAAGCGGAACCCGAGCGACTTGGCTTCCTCCGCGAAGCGCGGCCGCACGCCTGTCGCCCGGTATTCGCCGACGATCTTGCCGTCCTCCTCGGTGCTGGTGCGGACGAAATGGTAGATCTCCTGCATCTGGATGACCTGGCCTTCCATGCCGGTGATCTCCGAGATGCTGATGACCCGCCGCCCGCCGTCGGCGAGACGCTGCGTCTGCACCACGATGTCGATCGCCGAGGCGATCTGGCCGCGGATCGATTCCTGGCTCATCGGCATGCCGGCCATGCCGACCATCTGCTCGAGCCTCGAAAGCGCGTCGCGCGGCGTGTTGGCGTGGATCGTCGTCATCGATCCCTCATGGCCGGTGTTCATCGCCTGCAGCATGTCGAAGGCTTCCTCGCCGCGCACCTCGCCGACGATAATGCGGTCCGGCCGCATGCGCAGCGCGTTCTTGACCAGTTCGCGCTGGCGCACCTCGCCCTTGCC
>JBQCFH010000406.1:0-4506 GCA_051959385.1 Rhizobiaceae bacterium
GCATCGACGAGAAAGACGCCGATGCCCTTCTCGTCGCCCCTGCCGCCGGCGGTGCGCGCGGTGACGATCAGCCTGTCGGCGCTGTCGCCGCCGATGACGACGCCCTTGGCGCCGGAGAGACGCCAATTTTTGCCGTCCTTCTTCGCCGCCGTCTCGACCTGGTTGAAATCATAGCGCGAATGACGCTCCGTATGCGCGAAGGCGAGTTTCAGCGATCCGTCCGCCACCTTCGGCGCGAACTCTGCCCTCAGCGCATCATTGCCGCCGAGCCTGAGAAAGCCGCCGCCGAGCACGACGGTCGGGAAATAGGGCTCCAGCGCCAGCGCGCCGCCAAGCGCCTCCATCACGATCATCGTCTCGACCGGTCCGCCGCCGATACCGCCCTCCGCTTCTGCGAAGGGCAGCGCCATCAGCCCCATTTCGGCGTAGCGGCCCCACATCTCGGCGCTCCAGCCTTCCGGCGAGCCCAGATATTTCTTGCGCTGCTCGAAGCCGTAATTGTCGGCGAGCAGCTTGCCGAGCGAGTCCTTCAGGATCGATTGTTCTTCCGAGAGTTCAAAATCCATGGAAGTTTCCTTGTTAGGCCGGCGCTGCCCCTCATCCACCTGCCGGCACCTTCTCCCCGCAGGCGGGGAGAAGGGGACTGGCCGCGGCGTCGATGCCCCCCTCTCCCCGTTCACGGGGAGAGGGTAAGGGTGAGGGGCATATTGCGAATGCTCTCAAAGCCCCAGCACCGCCTTGGCGATGATGTTCTTCTGGATCTCGTTCGAGCCGCCATAGATCGAGACCTTGCGCGTGTTGAAATAGGTCGGCGCGGCGAAGGCGGCGTAGTCCGGGCCGATCGGCGGCTCGTTCCAGCGATCCTCCGTCGCCGGCTGGTAAGGCATGGCGTAGGGGCCCATCACCTCCATCAGAAGCTGCGTCGTCGCCTGCTGGATCTCCGAGCCCTTGATCTTGAGGATGGAGGAGGCCGGGTCCGGCTTGCCGGTCTTGCCGCGCTTGGCGTCCGCCGCCACGACGCGGAGCTGCGTCAGCTCCAGCGCCTTCAGATCGATCTCGATCGAGGCTAGTTTCTCGCGGAAACGCTGGTCCTCGATCAGCGGCTTGCCGCCGGACATCTCGAGCGCCGCCAGTTCGCGGATGCGCGCCACGCGCTGCTTCGAGATGCCGATCCGCGCGATGTTGGTGCGCTCATTGCCGAGCAGGAACTTGGCGTAGTCCCAGCCCTTGTTCTCCTCGCCGACGAGGTTTTCCGCCGGCACCTTGACGTCTGTGAAGAAGACCTCGTTGATCTCGCGGCCGCCGTCCATGGTGACGATCGGCCTCACCTCGATGCCGGGCGTCTTCATGTCGATCAGCAGGAAGGAGATGCCCTCCTGCTTTTTCGCCTCCGGATCGGTGCGCACGAGGCAGAAGATCCAGTCGGCATACTGCGCCAGGGTCGTCCAGGTCTTCTGCCCGTTGACGACGTAGTAATCGCCATCCCGAACCGCGCGGGTCTTCAGCGAAGCAAGGTCGGAGCCGGAGCCCGGCTCGGAAAATCCCTGGCACCACCAGTCGGTCAGGTCGACGATGCGCGGCAGGAATTGCTTCTTCTGCGCCGCGCTGCCGAACGTATAGATCACCGGCCCGACCATGTTGACGCCGAAGGCGAGCGGCTGCGGCGCCGGCCATTTCTGTGTCTCTTCGAGGAAGATGTACTGCTTCATCGGACCCCAGCCGGTGCCGCCATACTCGACCGGCCAGTGCGGGACCGCCCAGCCTTTTTCGGCCAGGATGCGGGTCCAGCGGACGAGGTCGTCCTTGTCCATGGATTCGCCGTCGATCATCCGCTTGCGGATGTCCTCCGGCATCTTTTCCTTCAGGAAGGCGCGCACCTCCTCGCGGAAGGCGTTTTCCTCTTGGGTAAAGCGAAGGTCCATTTCATTCCTCCGTCGTTTTTTCCGAAACCCCTCATCCGTCTCGGCTTCGCCTCGACACCTTCTCCCACAAGGGGAGAAGGGGGAGCGTGGCGAGGCCCTTGCTGCCAATCACAAGCGCTGGAGATTGGCTGAGACGGAAATGCGATGCTCTCCCTTCTCCCCTTGTGGGAGAAGGTGGCCGAGCGAAGCGAGGTCGGATGAGGGGTGTTCCAGCTCGGCATCGCCGACTCAATTGATCTCAAAAAGCCCCGCCGCGCCCATGCCGCCTCCGACGCACATGGTTACGACGGCGTATTTCACGCCGCGCCGTTTCCCTTCGATCAGCGCATGGCCGGCGAGCCGGGAGCCGCTCATGCCGTAGGGGTGGCCGATCGGGATCGAGCCGCCGTCGACGTTCAGCTTATCCGGGTCGATGCCGAGCCGGTCGCGGCAATAGATCACCTGCACCGCGAAGGCCTCGTTCAGTTCCCAGAGCCCGATGTCGTCCACCTTCAGCCCGTTCCGCTCGAGCAGCCGCGGCACGGCGAAGACCGGGCCGATGCCCATCTCGTCCGGCTCGCATGCCGCGACGTTGAAGCCGCGCAATATGCCGAGCGGCTCGAGCCCGCGCCGCGCCGCTTCCTTGTCGCTCATCATGACGTTGGCCGAGGCGCCGTCGGAAAGCTGGCTGGCATTGCCGGCGGTGATCGTGCCGCCCTCGCGCACCGGCTTCAGGCCGGCCAGCCCCTCCGCCGTCGTGTCGGGCCGCGGGCCCTCGTCATGCGCCAGCGTCACCTTTTTGTGGCTGATCTCCTTGGTCTCCTTGTCGACCACCGCCATGGTGACGTCGATCGGCGCGATCTCCCTGTCGAAGCGCCCGGCGTCGCGCGCGGCCGCGACGCGGCGCTGGCTTTCGAGCGCGTATTCGTCCTGCTTCTCGCGGGAGATATCGTAGCGCTTGGCGACCACCTCGGCCGTATCGATCATCGGCATGTAGACGTCCGGCTTGATCTCCATCAGCTTCTCGTCGCGCAGCTTGTAGCTGTTGCGGTGCTCGTTCTGTACGAGGCTGATCGATTCCAGGCCGCCGGCGATGCCCGCCTTGACGCCGTCGTTGCGGATGGCGTTGGCGAGGATCGCCATCGACTGCAGGCCGGAGGAGCATTGCCGGTCGACCGTGGCGCCCGCGACCGTGACCGGGAGGCCGGCGGTGAGGAGCGCGCGGCGCGCGACGTTCAAGCCTGTCGTGCCTTCCTACATGGCGCAGCCCATTACGACGTCCTCGATCTCGCCGCCTTCGAGGCCCGACCGCTTCAGCGCCTCGCGGATGGCGTGCGCCCCGAGCGTCGCGCCCGTGGTGTCGTTCAGCGCACCGCGATAGGCCTTGCCGATCGGCGTGCGCGCGGTGGATACGATGACGGCGTCAGGCATGATGTTGGTCCTCGTTTCATTTGTTCGTTCCTTGACACCCCCCTCTGTCTTGCCGGACATCTCCCCCTCAAGGGGGGAGATTATTCGCGGCCAGGCGGGCGGCTAATCTCCCCCCTTGAGGGGGAGATGTCCGGCAGGACAGAGGGGGGTGCGGGGATGTTCATATTCGCTCTATGAAGCCAGCCCAGCCTTCCGCCGCTCGGCCTCTTCCTGTTTCAGTTCCAGCTTCGAAAGCTTGCCCACCGAGGTTCGCGGCAGGCTCTCGCGGATCTCCAGATGCGCCGGCATTTCGTGCTTGCCGACCCGGTCCTTCAGGAATTCCCTGAGCGCCTCGAGCGTCAGTTCCGGCGCGCCCTTCCTGAGCGTCACGAACGCCTTCGCCGCCTCGCCGCGATAGGCGTCCGGCACGCCGATCACCAGCACCTCGTGCACGTCGGGATGCTCGTAGATCATCTGCTCGATCAGCTGCGGATAGACGTTGAAGCCGCCGGAGATGATCATGTCCTTCTTGCGGTCGACGATCGTGAAGAAGCCTTCCCTGTCGATGAAGCCGATATCGCCGGTCAGGAAACCATCGCCTGAGAAGAACCGGTCGTGTTCGTCCTCGCGGTTGAGATAGTCCTTCGTCACATTGTCGCCGAAGATGCGCAACTCGCCCGTCTCGCCCTGCGGCAACACGCGCCTCGGATCGTCGAGCGCCACGATATCCATGTAGATGCCGGGCAGCGGAACGCCGATCGTGCCGACCTTGTCGCCGCGTCCCTTGGGGATGTTGGTGCCGGCGGGCGAAGTCTCCGTCATGCCCCAGCCGCCCAAGAGATCGTGCCCGGTGGCGGCTTTGAGCTTGCGCGCCACCTCGACGGGTAGCGGTGCCCCGCCAGAGGCGCAGTAACGCATGGAGGAGAAATTGCGTTTCTCGAAGCCGGGCACTGCGGCAATCGCAATCCACATGGTCGGCACGCCGGGGAAACTGGTCGCGCCGTTCTCGATCTCGGCAAGCGCCGTCTCCGCGTCGAAGCGCGTGTGCATCAGGAGCGTGTTGCCGTTGTTCAGGCCCCTCAGCAGGATCGTCGTCAGCGCATAGATGTGGAAGAGCGGCAGGAAGAGCAGGATGCGGTCGTCGCCCTTTTGCGACAGGCCCTGGCCCGTGTACCAGATGTCGTAGCTGGAGACG
>JBQCFH010000407.1:0-6392 GCA_051959385.1 Rhizobiaceae bacterium
ACCATGTCCTTCACGCGGCCGACGATGTTGCAGTAGCCCTCGGCATCGATCGTGGCGAGGTCGCCGGTGTGCATCCAGCCCTCGGCATCGATCGACTCCCTGGTGCGCTCCTCGTCGTTCCAGTAGCCCTTCATGACCGAATAGCCGCGCGTGCAAAGCTCGCCGCGCTCGCCGACCGGCACGGTGGCGCCGTTCTCGTCGATGATCTTCACCTCCAGATGCGGCAGGATGCGGCCGACGGTGGAGACGCGCTTCTCGATCGGATCGTCCGTGCTGCTCTGGAAGGAGACGGGGCTGGTCTCGGTCATGCCGTAGGCGATGGTCACCTCGTCCATGTGCATCAGCGAGACGACCTTCTTCATCACCTCGATCGGACATGGCGAGCCGGCCATGATGCCGGTCCTGAGCGAACTGAGGTCGAAGCTCTTGAAATCCGGATGGTCGAGTTCGGCGAGGAACATGGTCGGCACGCCGTAGACGGCGGTGCAGCGCTCCTGCGCGATGGCCTTCAGCGTCGCGCCCGGATCGAAGCCCTCGCTCGGAAACACCATCGTGGCACCCTTGGTGACGCAGCCGAGCGTGCCCATGACCATGCCGAAACAGTGATAGAGCGGCACGGGAATCGCCAGCCGGTCCGCTTCCGTGAAATGCATGGCGTCGGTGACGAAGGCGGCGTTGTTCAGGATGTTGCGGTGGGTGAGCGTCGCGCCTTTCGGCGAGCCGGTCGTGCCGCTGGTGAACTGGATGTTGATCGGCTCGTCCGGAGAAAGGCCGGCCGTGATGCTGTCGAGCGCGGCAAGCGAGGCGTCGTCCGCCATCGCCACCACCTCGGCGAAATTGTAGGCGCCCGGCGTCTTCGCCCCGCCGGTTCGGATGACGATGCGCAAATCCGGCAGCTTTTTCGCCTTGAGTTCGCCGGGCGCGCAACCGGCCAGCTCCGGCGCCAGCGTTTGAAGCATGCCGAGATAGTCCGAGGATTTGAAGCTCGCCGCCGTCACCAGCGCCTTGCAGCCGACCTTGACCAGCGCGTATTCGAGCTCGGCGAGGCGATAGGCCGGGTTGATGTTGACCATGATCAAACCGAGCCTTGCCGTCGCGAACTGGGTCAGCACCCATTCGGGGCGGTTGGGCGACCAGATGCCGACGCGGTCGCCTTTCCTCAGGCCGAGCTTGTGCAGGCCGGCGGCGAGCAGGTCCACCTGGCGGGCGAGTTCCGCATAGGACCAGCGCAGGCCATGCTCGACGAAGACCGCGCCGTCGCGCGCGCCGTGGCGCTCGACCGTCTGTGCGACGGCGGCGGGGATCGTCTCGTTCAGAAGCGGCGGCCAGTCGGCGCCGCGCACGAGCGACAGCCCGCCTATGGGCTCCATGGGACGGGCATCCTTCCCAACCTTCTTGTCCATGATCATTCCTCCCGATTGTCCGGGCCGGCCCGCAAAGGCCGGTCTTTCCTGCTCTCTTCATATAAACCCAAGCCGGCCCTCGTCACGTGAACTTTCGGCCCGACGGCAAAACTCTGCCGCAACCCGATGCTCTTTCTGGTTGTAGCGGTCGAAATCACGGCCTGAATAATTTCCTAGTTAGCTGGAGGCATGGCAAGGACCGTCTCCGGCAAGACCCGTCTCCGCGATCTGCCGCGCTGCAGCGCCGGCACCTCGGCCGTCGAATTCGCGATCGTGGCGCCTATCCTGATCCTGCTCCTGCTCGGCATGGTGGCCTGGGGCATCTATCTCGGCGCCAGCCATTCGATCCAGCAGATCGCGGCGGACGCGGCGCGAACGGCGGTCGCCGGCCTCGACGAGAACGAACGCATCTCGCTCGCCGACAGCTATATCGCGAAGAACGTCTCCGGCTATCCCTTCATCGACAAGGCGAAGCTGTCGCTGGACATCAAAGACAATCCGGACGACGCCGACGAGTTCACCGTCGCGATCCGCTACGACGCCCGCGACCTGCCGATCTGGAATCTTCTGCCGTACCTACCGCTGCCGGGCACGACGATCCGCCATTCCTCGACAATCCGCATCGGAGGGATGTGAATGAGGCGCGCGCCCAAACTACTCAAGGCCCTGCATGCGGGGCTCCGCTCGACCTCCGGCAACGTGGCGACGCTGACAGCGCTCTTGATGCCGGCGGCGCTGACGCTTGCCGCCTTCGCGGTCGACCAGGGTTCGCTCTATCTCGAACGCCGGCACCTGCAGAACCTGACCGACCTCGCGGCAATCGCCGCTGCGGCGAACATCAGCGAGCCGGGCAAGGCGGCAAAGGCGCTGTTCGAGGCGAACGGGGTGACGGAGCTGACGCTTCTTTCGGAGCCGGGAGAGACGAACCTGCCGGATACGCTTCGCGTCGAGACCGGCCGCTATGTCGCCGACCCGAGTCTCGCCGTCGCCGACCGCTTCCAGGCCGGCGGGGCGCCCGTCAACGCCGCCCGCATCACCGTAAGCACGCACGGCACGACCTTCTTCGCGGGCAACCTCCTCCCCAGCCCGGTGATCGGCACGACGGCGCTCGCCAGCGCCTCGAACCAGGCGGCCTTCTCCATCGGATCGCGGCTCGCCAGCCTGAACGGCGGCATCGTCAACCAGCTTCTCGGCAAGCTCCTCGGAACGGACCTTTCGCTGAGCGTCATGGACTACAATGCGCTGCTCGGGGCCGACGTGAACCTGCTCGGCTTCCTCGACGCGCTCGCCGGGAAGGCGGACATCACGGCCGGCACCTACAATGACGTGCTGAAATCGGATGTTTCCGCCGGCCAGTTCGTCTCGGCGCTCGCCGATGTGAGCCCGGGCCCCAACGCCAACGCGGCGCTGAAGACAATGGCCGCAGGGCTGGGGTCTTCCGACAGAACCATTCCGCTTTCACATCTGGTCTCGCTCGGCCAGATCGGCGGCCTCGCGCTCGGCGCCGAGCCGCCCGGCCTCACCGCCAAGGCGAACGTCATGTCGCTCATCACGGCCGGCGCCGCGCTCGCCGACGGCAAGCACCAGGTCGCGCTCGACCTCGATACCGGCCTGCCCGGCATCGCCGGCGCAACGCTCAATCTGGCGATCGGGGAGCCGCCGCAAAATTCGCCTTGGTTCTCGATCGGCGAAACAGGCGACATCGTCCGCACCGCGCAGACGCGGCTCAGCCTGATCGTGCAGGTCGGCGGACCGGGCGGACCGCTCGGCGCGTCGATCCGCGTGCCGATCTATCTCGAACTCGCCTTCGCCGAGGGGCAGCTCGGCGACATCGCCTGCCCGACCGGCCGGCCGGACAGCCTCGATGTCACCGTCGAAGCCCGCCCCGGCGTGGCGGAAGCCTGGCTCGGCGAGGTCGATACGGGGCGAATGGGGAATTTCTCGAAATCGCCCGCCGTGCTGCCGGCACAACTCGTCAAGGCCCCGCTGGTGAGCGTGACCGGCGCGGCGCATGCGACGATGTCCAACCCTTCGCCGACGGCGCTCGAATTCTCCGCTTCCGAGATCGGCAAGGGAGCCGTGAAAAGCGTGTCGACGCATAATTTCACCGGCTCGCTGTTCGGTTCGCTCCTCGGCGACCTCAGGCTGAATGTGAAGGTGGCGGGCCTCGGCCTTTCCGTGCCCGGCGTGCTCAATGCGACATTGAAGAACGCGCTGACCGCCGCCTCGCCCGCCATCGACGAACTGTTGAACAACGTGCTGGCGACGTTCGGCATCAAGCTCGGCGAAGCCGACATCCGCGTCACCGGCGGCATTTGCGGCCGCGCGGTACTGGTGCAGTGACATTGATTTGCGCCCCCCGGCCGGAGCCGGCCAGAGGCCGACCCGTGGGCCCACCCTCCCGTTCGGGGAGAGGAAAGGCGCCCAATTCGCCGACCTCCTCGCCTTCAACGGCAGGATAATCACGTATGAACCAAAGCCCCCCTCACCCGGTTCGCTGCGCGAACCACCCTCTCCCCGGCGGGGAGAGGAGCCGCCGGCCGCGAGGCCGCTCCTTCTTCTCCCCGCCGGGGAGAAGGTGGCCGCGCAGCGGCCGGATGAGGGGGCGTGCATGGCAACAGGCGATAGCGCGGGCTTCACCCACCGATTCCAAACGCGACGCCAAGCGGCGGAAGGGTAACGCCTTTTCCCTTCAACTCCGGCGCCGGAAATCCGGGAACGTCGATGAAGCGCGCCTTGCCGAAAATCCCCGGCAGGGCGAATTCCATCGGCTCGCGGGCGATGTTGAAGACGCACAGCATCGGGTCCTCTCCGGAGCCGCGCTCGAAGGCCAGTACGCCCGCCGGCGCCTCGACGAAGCGGATGTCGCCGGTGACGAGCACCGGGTGCTCCCTGCGGAAGACGAGCGTGCTGCGGTAGTGCGCCAGCACCGAATTCGGATCGTATTCCTGGTTCGATACGGCACGGACCCGGTGTTCCTGCGGGATGGGCAGCCAGGGCCTGGCGCGCGAGAAGCCGGCATAGACGGCCAGTTCCTCCCAGACCATCGGCGTGCAGCAGCCGTCGCGGCCCTTGAAGCCCGGCCAGAAGCGGATGCCGTATGGGTCGCGCAAATCCTCGAAGGCGATCTCGGCCTCGGTCAGGCCGAGTTCCTCGCCCTGGTAGAGGCAGATGGAGCCGCGCAGCGCGCAGAGCAGGGTCGCGCAGAACTTCGCCAGCCGGTCGCCGTCGTCGCCAGGCTTGGCGAAGCGGGAGACATGGCGGGCGACATCGTGATTGGAGAAGGCCCAGCAGACCCAGCCGGCCCTGGAATGCTCGAAGGCTTCCACGCAGCGCCGGATGTGCTCCGGCGAAAGCGCCCGTCCGAGCAGGTCGAAGGTGTAGCACATGTCGAGCTTGTCGTTGCCATCGGTATAGGCGGCAACGGTGTTCAGCGAACGGTCGCCGTCGCCGATCTCGCCCATCGACATCCGCTCGCCATATGAATCAAGCAGCGCCCTCACCCGCTTGAGAAAGCCGATGTTTTCCGGCTGCGTCTTGTCGTGGATGTGCTGCTGGAAACCGTAGGGATTGGTGTCCGGCACGTCGGAGGAAAGCGTGCCGGCGAGCGGCGGATTGTCGGTCAGCGCGCGGTCGTGGAAGTAGTAGTTCACCGCGTCGAAGCGGAAGGCGTCGACGCCGCGGTCGAGCCAGAAGCGGAGCGAGGCGAGCATCGCCTCCTGCACCTCCGGATTGTGGAAGTTGAGGTCCGGCTGCGAAACCAGGAAATTGTGCAGGTAATACTGCTTGCGGACGGAGTCCCATTCCCACGCCGGCCCGCCAAAGACGGAAAGCCAGTTGTTCGGTGCAGTGCCATCGGGCTTGGCGTCGGCCCAGACATACCAGTCGGCCTTGGGATTGTCGCGGCTGGAGCGGCTTTCCCGGAACCACAGATGCTTGTCCGACGAATGCGACAGCACCTGGTCGATGATGACCTTCAGGCCAAGCCGGTGCGCCTCGGCGACGACCGCGTCAAAATCCTCGATCGTACCGAAGAGCGGATCGACGGCGCAGTAGTCGGAGATGTCGTAGCCCATATCGGCCATGGGCGACATGAAGAAGGGCGAGAGCCAGATCGCATCGACGCCGAGCGAGGCGACATGCGCGAGCCGCGCCGCGATGCCCTTCAAGTCGCCACTGCCGTCGCCGGTGGTGTCCTGGAAGGAACGCGGATAGATCTGATAGATGGCACACCCCCGCCACCATTCCGTCCCCCGTGCAGTCGTCATGTTCGTTGCTGGACGCTTTTCATTGATCATCTTTCGCCATTGGCTGCGAATCCGGCCGTGACGTTCCCGCCCGTCCTCGCCTCCTTCAGGGGGAGAGGTGCCGAGCCCCCGGGTCCGGCCTTTGGCCGGCCCGAGGACAGGCTCCGCGAGGCGGAGAGGGGGTGAGCGAAGCGGACAGAGAGGGGGTGGTGCATAAGTTGCGTCAACCCGAGTTCGCTGCCGTGTCTCCCGCTTGTCCGGCGGGCATTTCCGCATAGAAAAGCACCGAACGCGCCGGAGCCGAGATAATGCCGGCCGCAAGGGTTCCCGATTGGCGGCCCTCGAACGCCGCGCGCCGCCGCCATTCATAGCCGGCGCGCTCCGGCAGGGTGAAGGCGCGGGGGTGGTCGTTGGCGTTGATGAAGACGGCGAGCCGTCCGGCGCCCGATCCGCGCAGCATCATGGTGAAGGCCCGGCGCGTTTCCTCCTGCCATTCCCCGGCGGAAAGCGGATCGCCCAGTTCGGTGAGCCAGGCGACGTCGGGCAAATCCGAGCCGTCGTTCGGCTGCCCGGTGAGCCTGCCCAGTTCCGTAAGCACGCCGAACTCGCGGCGCATCGCTCCAAGCGCATAGGCGAATTCCCGCAGTTCCTCGTCGGCATTGTTCCAGTCGAGCCAGGTGATCTCGTTGTCCTGGGCATAGGCGTTGTTGTTGCCGTGCTGCGAGCGGCCGAATTCGTCGCC
>JBQCFH010000408.1:0-8974 GCA_051959385.1 Rhizobiaceae bacterium
CGCCGGCCTCGTCGAACTGCATGGCGGGGCCATGCGCGATGCCGGAGCGGTGGCCGGCTTTGCGCTTGCGCTGGCAGGCCTCCTCCTCGGGGAAGGGTGCGGGCCGCTCTTCTGGATCGGCACGGCGGGCATATTCGCCGAAACGGGCTTCCCCTATCTTCCGGGCCTTCATGCGCGGTTCGGCCTCGGACCGGAGGCCGTTCTTTTCGCCAACCCTCACCGGCTCCAGGATGCGCTCTGGATCGCCGAGGAAGCGGCGCGGCTGAAGGCCCTTTCGGCGGTGTTCCTCGAGATCGGGGGCAATCCGCACCGGCTCGACCTCACCGCGACAAGGCGGCTGCACCGCCGCGCGCTTCAGGCCGGCCGTCCCCTTTTCCTCCTGCGCGAGGCGGGTTTCGCCGAGCCGACCGCAGCCCCGCTCAGGCTTTTCGTTGCGCCGGCGCGGACCCGGCCGCGCTCGACGCTTGCCGGCCCGCTCGCCAACTCAATCGGCCCGCCCGCCTTCGCCGTGACCATCGACAAGAGCCGGAATGCTCTCTCGAGCCGATTCATCCTCGAATGGGACGCTGCCGAACGCAGCTTCCGGGAAAGAACGCGGGAAGACCATGGTACAGAGAATATTGGCGTTGTGGTTTCCGCATCTCGCGACCGACCGCATCCTGCGCCGGCGGCAGGGTCGGTCCTGGCGTTCCCGAACAGGGCGTCCTCAGGCGGGAGCGCAGCCGGCGGGAGGAACGCCCCTCGTCGTCAGCCGTCGCGAGGTCAACGCAAGGCGCATCGCCGCGCTTGACGAGCGGGCGGAGGCGCTCGGCCTGAAGCGCGGCATGGGGATCGCGGACGTATGCGCCATGCATCCCGGGATCGAGATCGTGGAAGCCGATCCGGCGGCGGACCGGCGGCTGCTCGAAAGCCTGGCCGACTGGTGCGACCGTTATACGCCGCTGGTGGCGCTGGACGGCGAGGACGGCCTGTTCCTCGACATAACCGGCTGCGCGCATCTCTTCGGCGGCGAAGGATCCATGCTCGACGATATGCTCGGCTCTTTCTTCCGCCTGGGATTCGACGTGCGCGGGGGGCTGGCCTCGACGGCAGGCGCGGCCTGGGCCGCGGCGCGTTTCTTCGCCTCCCGCATCGTCGAAACAGGCGGCGAGGAGGAAATGCTGGCGCCTTTGCCGCTCGCGGCGCTGAGGATCGACGCCTCCGTCAGGGCCGGCCTCGAAAGCGTCGGCCTGCGTACGGCCGGCGCGGCCATGAATGCTCCGCGCGCGCCGCTGGCGCGGCGTTTCGGCAGGGAGCTCATCCTGCGCATCGATCAGGCGCTCGGCAGGCTGGAGGAGCCGATATCCCCGCGCCTGCCGGTGCCGCCGCTTTCGGTCGAGCGCCGACTTGCGGAGCCGGCCCTGGAATTGGGGGAAATCGAGCGCCTGGTCGGCCAGCTCGCCGGCACGCTCCAATCGGATCTGGAACGACGCGGCGAAGGGGCGCGGACGCTGGAGCTGGCGCTTTTCCGGGTCGACGGCGCGGTCAGCCGGATCGTGGTCGGCGCGGCGCGGCCGCTGCGCGAGCCGGACCGGATCGGCCTTCTTTTCCATGAAAAGCTCGCCGTGCTGGAAAACCGTATCGATGCGGGCTTCGGTTTCGATCTCGTGCGGCTCTCGGCGCCTTCCCTTGCCCGGTTCGAGGCGCGGCAGGCCGATCTTTCCGGAGAGGATGCTTCGGAAGAGGAAAATCTGGTTCTGTTCGCCGACCGCATTCGGGCGCGGCTCGGCGATCATGCGGTGCTGAAGACCGTTCCTGTCGAAAGTCATATTCCCGAACGCGCGGTCGCGGCCGCTCCTTTTGACGGCCGGGCTGCCGCGTATGAGATCACCCCCACACTTATTACCTGCCGACAAGAGAGAGGACCATCATATACCCCCTCGCCGGTTCGCTTCGCGAACCACCTCTCCCACACTGCGTGGCGACGAGGAGGGGCGCCAGGCCTTGCGGCCGGCATCCCCTCTCCCCAACAGGGAGAGGGTGGCGAGCACCGCGAGCCGGGTGAGGGGGAATTTTTGCCATATGCGAATGCCCCGTCCTTGCTCGAAGAAAACAGGAGGGTGGGGAAAAGGCCCCATATCCCCGAACGGCCGATCCGTCTCTTCGCCTCGCCCGAGCCGGTCGAGGCGGTCGCGGCGGAGGTTCCGGAAGGCGCGCCCGCTTCCTTCCGCTGGCGTCGCGCGCTCCATCGTGTCGCCGCCTCCGAAGGCCCCGAACGCATTGCGCCGGAATGGTGGCGCGGGGACGGAGAGACACGCGATTATTTCCGCATCGAGGACGAGGAGGGCCGGCGTTTCTGGCTCTACCGGCAAGGCCTCTACGGTGAGGCGCTAAAGGCGCCGCGCTGGTTCATCCACGGCATCTTCGCATGAACGCTCAGCCCTCTATGGCGCAGCCGCCCTATATCGAATTCGGCGTCCAGTCGAATTTTTCCTTCCTGCGCGGCGCCTCCCATCCCGAAGAGCTGGTCGTTGCCGCCTGTCTCCTCGGCCATGCCGGAATGGGACTTGCCGACCGCAACAGCGTGGCCGGCGTGGTGCGTGCCTGGAGTCAGTCGAAATACATCAAGACCTCTGCGGACGCGGAGCCGGTCCAGCTTCCCTACCATCCCGGCTGCCGCCTGGTCTTCGAGGATGCGACCCCCGACATCCTCGCCTATCCGCAGGACCGCGAAGGCTGGGGGCATCTCTGCCGCATGCTCACCCAGGCCAATCTGCGCGAGGAAACCGAGAAGGGCGCCACTCTCCTGAAGCGCGACGATCTCCTCGAATGGGGCGACAGGCTGTCGCTCGCCGTCTTGCCGGACCTGTCGGCGCAGGCGGAAGACGATCTGGTGCTGGTCCGGCAGCTCAAGGATCGTTTCGGCCATGATCTGTGGCTTGCCGTCGCGCCCGATTATCGCGGCGACGACCGCTTCCGGATCGAGCAGGCGGCGGCCATGGCGGAAGCCGCCGATATCCTCCTGATGGCGACAAACGACGTTCTTTATCACTCGGCGGAAAGGCGGCCCTTGCAGGACGTGCTCACCGCGATCCGTCTCAACACGCCTGTCGCCGAAGCCGGCCTGGCGCTTGCCGCCAACGCCGAACGCCATCTGAAGACGCCGGGAGAGATGGCGCGTCTCTTCCGCCGTCATCCGGGTGCGGTAGCCGAGACGCTGCGCTTCGCCGAGCGCCTGACGTTCAGCCTGGACGAGCTGAGGCACAATTATCCGGAGGAGACGACGGAAGAGGGCGTCGACCCGCAGACGGAGTTGGAGAGGCTGACCTGGGAGGGCGCGGCGAAGCGCTATCCTGAAGGCGTGCCCGAAAAGGTAAGGGGCCTGATCCGGCACGAGCTCGCCATCGTCGCGGAGAAGAAATACGCGCGCTATTTCCTCACCGTCCATGACATCGTGTGCTTCGCGCGATCGAAAAATATCCTCTGTCAGGGGCGCGGCTCGGCGGCCAATTCCGTCATCTGCTACTGCCTTCACATCACCGAGGTCGATCCGGCCCTCACCAACGTGCTGTTCGAGCGCTTCGTCTCCACCGAGCGCGACGAGCCGCCCGACATCGACGTCGATTTCGAGCACGAGAGGCGCGACGATGTAATTGAATACATCTATTCCAAATACAGCGAGAAGCGGACGGCGCTCGCGGCCGCCGTCACCAGCTATCGCGGCCGCTCGGCGCTGCGCGAAGTGGCGAAGGCGATGGGCCTGTCCGACGATATCCGCAGCGCGCTGTCGGGGTCGATCTGGGGCTGGTCGGCATCCAAGGTGGGCGAGAAGGAGGCGCGAGCCGCCGGCATCGACATTGCCGATCCGACGACCCGGCATGTCGTCGCCCGCGTCAACGAGATCGTGGGATTCCCCCGGCACCTCACGCAGCATGTCGGCGGCTTCGTCATCACGAAGGATCGGCTCGACGAGATCGTCCCCATCGTCAAGACGGCGATGGAGGAACGCAAGATGGTGGAGTGGAATAAGGACGATCTCGACGCGGTCAGCATCCTCAAGGTGGATGTGCTGGCGCTCGGCATGCTCTCCTGCCTGAAGCGCGCCTTCGACCTTCTCGAAGATCATTATCGCAGACGCGATGATTATGGCCGACGTCTCACCCTGGCGACGATCCCGTCAGAGGAGGAGAAGGTCTACGATATGATCTGCCGCGCCGACACGACCGGCGTCTTCCAGATCGAGAGCCGGGCGCAGATGTCCATGCTGCCCAGGCTGCGCCCCCGCAAATTCTATGACCTCGTCATCGAGGTGGCGATCGTCCGCCCCGGCCCGATCCAGGGCGACATGGTGCATCCCTATCTGCGCCGTCGGATGGAAAAGGAAAAACCGGAATATCCGAGCGAAGAACTCAAGGCCATCCTGGAAAGAACGCTCGGCGTGCCGCTGTTCCAGGAACAGGTGATGAGCATCGCCATCGAGGCCGGCGGGTTCTCGGGCGGCGAGGCCGATCAGCTACGCCGCGCCATGGCGACGTTCAAGCGCACGGGAACCGTCAAGGATTACCGGGACCGGCTGGTCGCCGGGATGAAGAAGAAGAATTATTCCGAGGAATTCGCTGAGCGTATCTTCAAGCAGATCGAGGGCTTCGGCGAGTACGGCTTCCCCGAAAGCCACGCTGCTTCCTTCGCGCTGCTCGTCTACGCCTCCGCCTGGTTCAAGGCGTTCTATCCCGATGTGTTCTGCGCCGCGATCCTGAACGCACAGCCGATGGGCTTCTACCAGCCGGCCCAGCTTGTCCGCGACGCGCGCGAGCACGGCGTCGAGATCCGCGAGGTCGACATCAACCATTCCGCCTGGGACTGCACGCTGGAAGAGGCCGCTTTCGATCCCGGTCGCATCCATCCGCGCCATGCCGGAATGAAGAAAACGATCCTGACGCGAAACGCCGTGCGGCTCGGCTTCCGGCAGGTGAAGGGGCTCTCCGAGGATCGAATGAACGCTTTTGTCGAGCGCCGAGGCGACGGCTACGATTCGGTGCGCGATGTCTGGCTCCGCTCCGGCCTCGACGTCGACGAGATCGAGAAGCTTGCGGTGGCCGATGCCTTCCGCTCCATCGGGCTCGGCCGGCGCGAGGCGCTTTGGCAGGTGCGGGCGCTCGATAAGAAGAGCGCCGCCGAATTCCTGCCGCTCTTCGACCGGCCCGGCCTTGGCCTGCGCGACGGCGAGCCGAAAACCGCCCTGCCGGCCATGCCGCCCGGCGAGCATGTCGTTCATGACTACCGGGCGCTCGGGCTTTCGCTGAGGGCGCACCCCGTCTCCTTCCTGCGGCAGCGGCTCGATGCAGCCGGGATAACGCCCAACGCAAAACTCCCATCGGTACCGGACGGCCGGCATATCTGGGTCGCCGGCCTTGTGCTCGTGCGGCAGCGGCCCGGCAACGGGAAGGCGATCTTCCTGACGCTCGAGGACGAAGGCGGCATCGCCAATGTCATCATCTGGGAAAGGAAGTTCGAACGCTACCGGTCGGTGGTGATGGGTTCCCGCTTCATCCGGGTCCGCGGCTGCGTCCAGTCGGAGTCCGACGTCATCCATATCGTCGCCGAGCACATCGAGGACCTGACGCCGTGGCTGAGCGAATTGTCGGAAGGTTTCCAGGCACTGGACAGCCTTTCCAGCATCTCCAACGCCGACGAGGTCAAAAGACCGACGAGTGACGGACGCGACGGGCGCTACCGGCGCCTTGTCGCGCTCGCCCGGACCCTGCCGGCACTCGAGCGCGACTACGCGACGCTGGCCGACGAGCCGCGCAAGGTCATGCCGAAAGGCCGGAACTTCCAATAGCGGGGTCCCGCCGGCCCGGCGCCCCGGCGGATCGTAACCCTGTTGCATGAAGCCGCGCCTTGCCTCTCGCAAGCCGCCTTGCAAACCGCTATATGGCGCGAATGGCCAGAATATACCAGACACGCGCCTGGCAGGATCAGCTTTCGCCTTCCATCGACGAAATGGAATTGCTGGCGCTCGAAGCTTACGCCCATCTGCCGGAGGAATTCCGCTCGCTGACGGGCGAAATCGTCATCCAGGTCGCCGAGTTCCCGACCGAGGAGATCATGGACGATCTCGCGCTGGAGACGCCGTTCGACCTGCTCGGCCTGTTCGAGGGGCGCGGGATCGCGGAGCGCTGGACCCCGCAGACCGGCGAGGGCCCGAACCGCATCACGCTCTATCGCCGCGCCATACTCGACTATTGGGCCGAGAACGAGGAGACGCTGGGCGATATCGTCACCCACGTGCTCATCCATGAGATCGGCCACCATTTCGGCCTCTCCGACGACGACATGGAGCGCATCGAGGAAGGCGTCGAGCGCATCGCGCCCTGATCCTTCGGCCCGCCGGCCGGAAGATTTCGCGGCTCCGCCGGCTCTCAATAATCCGAAAGCTTGATCGAGGGATCGTATTCCTTTCCCTCGACATCTTTCACTACCGCCTGGCCGCATTTCATGATCTTGCCTTCGGCATCGTAGCCATAGGTCGGCGAGCCGTAGAGATGCCAGCCCTTGTTCAAGGCGGCCGTCACCTTGTGACAGAAGCTGGAATCGTCCGGGCCGCTCAAAAACCGGTAAAGCTTCATGTCCGTCGCTCCTTGATTGCCGCCGCTCTGGCCAGCACCCGTCCGGCCTGTTCCAGATGCAGTCTTTCCACCATCCGGCCGTTCACCGAAATCGTGCCTTTGCACGAATTCTCCGGCCTGGAAAAGGCCTTTACTATCGTCTCGGCCTGGTCGATCTCGCCCGCGGAAGGCGAGAAGACGGCGTTGGCCGCCTCGATCTGCGCCGGATGGATCAGCGTCTTGCCGTCGAAACCCATGGCGCGCGCCTCGCCGCATTCGCGCGCGAAGGCTTCGATGTCGCGGAAATCATTGCTGACCCCATCGAGCACGTCGAACCCGCCGGCGCGCGCGGCAAGCACCATCTGCATCAGCCACGGCATCAGGTAGCGGCGGTCGGCCGTCGCCAGGATGCCGGTCTCCTTGACGAGATCGTTGGTGCCCGCGACGAAACATTCGAGCCTGGCCGACGGATCGCGGCCAAGTTCGGCAATGGCGCCCAGATTGAGCATGGCCTTCGGAGTCTCGATCATGGCCCAGAGCTTGAGCGAGGCCGGTGCATCCGTGTCGTCGAGCGCATCGTTGGCATCGAGCACGTCGCGCGGCGTATCGACCTTGGGCAGGAGAATGGCATCCGGCCTCGATGCGCGCGCCGCCAGAAGGTCTTCGCCGCCCCATTCGCCCGACAGCGCATTGATGCGGACCAGGATTTCCTTCCGGCCGCGATCCGTCCGCCCCAGGAATTCGCGCATGGTCTCGCGCGCCTTCTCCTTCTCTCCGGGCGCGACGGCGTCTTCGAGATCGATGATCGCCGCGTCGCAGTCGAGCGTGGCGAGCTTGGCGAGCGCCTTCTCGTTGCTGGCGGGCACGTAGAGCACGGAGCGGCGGAGGCGATTGCTCGATGGCATATGCGCTTCATGAACGCTGGCGCAAAGCCTAGCAAGCCCCGCCCTTGCAGCCATGCGGCGAAGCTGGTTGTCTCGCGCCGGAACATCAACAGGGCCGGCCTGGCGAAGGACATGACGCGCGCGGACATTGTGATCATCGGCGGTGCGATCGTCGGCAGCTCGATCGCCTATTTCCTGCGCGAGGAGGGTTTCGGCGGGCGCATCGCGCTCATCGAGCGCGACCCGCAATTCGCCCACGCCGCAACCACGCTCTCCTGCGCCTCGATCCGCCAGCAATTCTCGATCCCCGAGAACATCCGCCTGTCGCAATTCACGCTCGGCCTCTTCCGCGAGCTCAAGGCGCGCTTCGGTGCGGATGCGGATATCGGCTTCCGCGAAAAGGGCTATCTCATCCTGGCGAGCGCGGCCGGCGAAGCGGTGCTGCGGGAGAACCATCGCGTTCAGACTGAAGAGGGCGCCGATATCGTGCTCGACGACGCCGCGGCACTCGAACGGCGCTTTCCCTGGCTTTCGGCCGACGGCGTCGCCGCCGGCGCCTATGGACGGTCTGGCGAGGGCTGGTTCGATGCGCATGCGCTGCTTTCCCTCTTTCGCAGGGCGCTGAAGGACCGAGACATCGATTTCATTCAGGACGAGGTAACTGGCATTCGCACGATCGGCGGCAAGGCGGTCGGCGTGACGCTTGCCGGCGGCGCCGTCGATGCCGGCATGGTCGTCAACGCGGCCGGACCGCAGGCCGGCGCGATCGCCGCGCTTGCCGGCCTTTCCCTGCCCGTCGAGCCGCGCAAGCGCTCGGTCTTCGTCTTCGAGGCGCGCGACCGCTTCGAGGACATGCCGCTCATCGTCGACCCGTCCGGCATCTATGTCCGCCCCGAAGGCTCGGTCTATATCACCGGCGGGGCGGAACCGCAGGAAACGGATGCCGCCGCCGATCCGCGGGATTTCGAGCCGGAATGGCCCTATTTCGAGGAAGTGATCTGGCCGGTGCTGGCCGAGCGCATCCCCGCTTTCGAGGCGATCAAGGCGACCCGCGCCTGGGCTGGCCACTACGACTATAACGCGCTCGACCAGAACGCCGTCATCGGCCCGCATCCCGACCTGCCGAACTTCTTGTTCTGCAACGGCTTTTCCGGCCATGGCCTGCAGCAGGCCCCGGCCGCCGGCAAGGCGCTCGCCGAACTTGTCGTGCATGGCGCGTACCGCACCGTCGACTGCTCCGCCTTCGGCTATGAAAGGATCGCCGAGGGCCGGCCTTTCCGCGAACTGAACGTGATCTGAGCCGACCTCGCATTGCGGCGCCCGCGCCCGGCCCTCCCGCCGAATCCGCGAGAAGGGCCGCATGCAGCATGCGGTCTCGCTTGACAGGTCCGGCCGCCCGCCAGTAAATGCGCCCGACCGGTGGAACGGGGCTGTAGCTCAGTTGGGAGAGCGCATCGTTCGCAATGATGAGGTCAGGGGTTCGATTCCCCTCAGCTCCACCAG
>JBQCFH010000409.1:0-4976 GCA_051959385.1 Rhizobiaceae bacterium
TCTTACGAGCGGGCTTGCGCTGGCAGCCTCCGGAGCTTTTGCGGACCCGGCTTCCTCGCCGGCCAATGCCCCGACCGGAGTATGGCTGACCACCGACTATCCCGCCATCACCGAGCAGGTCGGCAAGTCCTTCACCATGGACCTTTCGCTCGAGAACCACGGGATGCCCCCCGAACGGGTGCAGCTCTCGCTCGATGGCGTGCCGCAAGGCTGGCACTACGAATTTGAAGGCGGCGGCAAGCCGGTGAAGGCGGCCATGGTCGGGCCTGGCGATACCCGCTCGCTGACGCTCAAGATGACCCCGGCCGACGGGGCGGAAGCGAAGACCTACAGCCTGACGCTAGTCGGCAATTCGGACGACCAGAAGCTTTCCGTGCCGATCAGCGTCACGCTCGCGCCGCCTGCCCCGGCTGCGCTCAAGCTGGAAGCGAAGCTGCCGGCGTTGCGCGGCTCGGCAAGCTCGAACTTCGACTACGACCTGACCATCAAGAACGACAGCCCGTCGGATGTCACCGTCAACCTGGCGGCGAAGACGCCGCCCGGCTTCGACGCCACCTTCAAGGAGCAGTACGGCTCCCAGGAACTCACATCCATTCCGATCAAGGCCAACGAATCCAAGGACATCAAGGTCTCGATCAAGCCGCCGCAGCAGGTGCCGGCAGGTCAGTACAAGGTCGAGGTCGGCACAAGCACCGGCAAGGTTCAGGCTCAAACCACGCTTCTGCTCGACATCACCGGCCAGCCCAAGCTGGCGCTCGAAGGCCCGAGCGGCATGCTCTCCGGCTCGGCCGTCGCCGGGAAGGAGCACGCCTTCACCTTCACGGTCAACAACGACGGCGGCGCGCCTGCGGAGAACGTCAAATTGACCGCCGACGCGCCCTCCGGCTGGAAGATCGATTTCTCCCCGGACAAGATCGACCAGATCGCACCCGGCGGCAAAGCCGAGGCGCAGATGCGGATCACGCCCGCCTCCAATGCGATCGCCGGCGATTACTCCGTCAACGTGAACTCCAACGCCGAGGGCGCTTCCGACAATCTGAAGTTCCGCGTCACCGTCGAGACTTCGACCGAATGGGGCCTTGCCGGCCTCGGCATCATCGGCATCGCCGTGCTGGTCATGGCCGGCGCCGTGACAAGGTACGGCCGCAGATGAGCGCCCCCGTCGTCGAGGCGAAAGGCCTCACCAAGCGGTACGGATCGACGGTCGCCGTCAACGGGCTCGATCTCCGGATAGAGGCCGGCGAGGTATTCGGGCTGCTCGGGCCGAACGGTTCGGGCAAAACGACGACCATCCTCATGCTGCTTGGCTTAACCGAACCGTCTTCAGGTACGGTCCGCGTCTTCGGCCACGATCCGCTGCGCGACCCGCTCGCAGTGAAGCGGGAGGTCGGCTACCTGCCCGACGCGGTGGGCTTTTACGACCAGCTCACCGCGCGCGAGAACCTGCGTTACACCGCGAAGCTCTCCGGCATCCCGGAAAGCGAGCGCGAGGCGCGCATCGAAGAGGCGCTGATCCGGGTGCGGCTCAACAAGGTGGCGGATCGCAGGGTCAAGACCTTCTCGCGCGGCATGCGCCAGCGGCTCGGCCTCGCGGAGCTCGTGGCCAAGGGCAGCCGGCTCGCCATTCTCGACGAGCCGACCTCCGGGCTCGATCCGCAATCGACGCAGGAGCTGCTGCAGCTCATCTCCTCCTTCGCCAAGGACGGGATGACGGTGATCCTTTCCTCGCACCTCCTCTCCATGGTGCAGTCGGTCTGTGATCGCGTCGCCCTCTTCCGCGAGGGCAAGGCGGGGCTGGTCGGAACGGTGGCCGACATCGCCGGCAAAGTGCTCGGCGGCATCTGCGTCATCGACCTGGAGGCCGAAGGCGTCGAACCCGAAAATGTGGTCGGCCCGATCGCCGGCGTGCGCCGGGTGACGCACAAGAAGAACGGCGCGGTGCAGATCGACGCCGACGGCGATCTTCGGGCGGAGATTTCGCGGGCGATCGTGGCCGCCGGCGGGTCGCTGAAGAGCCTGTCGATGAGCCAGTCCAGCCTGGACGACGTCTATGTCCGCTATTTCGAAGGCGAAGAAAACAGGGAGTTGGCCGATGCGGCGTAAGGGTTCGGCCCTTTCGGGCATGTCCACCATCGCGTGGAAGGAAGCGGCGGACCATTTCTCCTCGGCGCGCTTCCATTTCGTCATGCTGCTGGTGATCCTCACCGCCTTCGGCAGCGTCTATGGCGCGATCGGCGAGATCAAGAACACGATCGGCCAGGATCCGTTCCTGTTCCTGCGCCTGCTCACGACCGCGAAGCAGCCGGTGCCGTCCTTTGTGGCGTTCCTCGGCTTCCTTCTGCCGCTCGTCTCCATCGCGCTCGCTTTCGATTCGGTGAACGGCGAATATTCGCGGCGCACGATGAGCCGCATCCTGGCGCAGCCGATCTACCGCGACGCGCTGCTCTTCGGGAAGTTCCTCGGCGGCATGATCGTGCTGGCGCTCTGCCTGCTGACGTTGTGGCTTCTGATGACCGGGCTCGGCATCCTCACCCTCGGCCTGCCGCCGAGTGGGCCGGAAATCGCGCGCGGGCTCGCCTTCCTGGTCGCATGCCTCGCCTATGCTGGCGTGTGGCTGGCGCTGGCGCTGCTCTTCTCGACGGTTTTCCGGCAGGCGGCGACCTCGGCGCTGGCGGCGCTGGCGCTGTGGCTGGTCTTCGCCATCTTCTGGGGCATGATCGTGCACGCGCTGACCCTCGCGCTTGCGCCGATCGACCCGACCAACCCGATGACGCTGGTCAACGCGGTCGAGATGCAGAGCGCGCTCGCCCGCATCTCGCCGAATACGCTCTTCTCGGAGACGGCGCAGGCGCTGCTCAGCCCGCAGACGCGGTCGCTCGGCCTCGTCTTCATGAACCAGATGGAGGGCGCGATCCCCGGGGCTCCGCTTCCCTTCTCGCAGAGCGCGCTGCTCATCTGGCCGCAACTGTCAGGCATGGTGGCTGCCATGCTTCTGATCTTCACTGGCGCATACGTCACCTTCCAGCGCCAGGAAGTGAGGGCATAGCGGCAGAGCGGTTCGGGTGCGACGGGCGGGCGTTCGCCCTGACCGCTCAACTGCCGCTGGCCTGCCCCTTCTCTCCCTTGTGGAGAGGAGGGGTTTGCTTTTTGTGGCAGACGGGCGGTTCAATTGAGAAACTCAGTTCACCCCCTCCCGCCGCCTTCGGCGGCACCTCCTCCTTGCAGGGAGAGGAGGCCGCGGCGGCGTCGCCACTTTTCCCTCCCCTTCCAAGGGAGGGTCCTCCGG
The DNA here is from genome assembly GCA_051959385.1 of Rhizobiaceae bacterium. Taxonomy (GTDB): domain Bacteria; phylum Pseudomonadota; class Alphaproteobacteria; order Rhizobiales; family Rhizobiaceae; genus Mesorhizobium_L. Next base: position 3,287 of record JBQCFH010000409.1, read on the forward strand.
CCGATAGGCCGGGGGTGGGGTAAAATGCAGAACACAAATCTACGACGCCGCCAACAAGCTGGCATTGCCGCCGGCCGCCGTCGTGTCGACGCAGATGGCGCGCTCGTGGACATAGGCCATCGGATTGATCTTCTCGCTCACCACGCCGACGATCGGGCCCGCGCGTGAAGCAAGCGCCTGCCGTAGCTTGCGCAAGATGCTCGCGTCGCCGGCAAAAGCGACGAGATCGACCGGAAGTTCTCTGAGGGCGGCGGGATCGATCCGCCCGTCCATCGCGGCAAGCGGCAGCCCCTTCCCTGTCAACGGTGCGAGCGCCTTCGCCGCATCCGGCGCGACGGCAAGCACCGTATTGCCTGCCGCAAGCGCCTGGACGACCTCTCCCAGCAGCGTCTCGGCATCGGGGCCGAGACAGACCACACGGCCGCGCGGGGCGGTCACCAGCGTGTTCGCCTCGCCGGTCGGCCCAGGCAGGTCGACGGGACCGTATTCGGCCGCCGCCGTTGCCGCCATCGCAGCCGCCGCCTTGCCGCGCAGCAGCTTGCGTAGCACTGCAATGCGGTCGTCGCGCGCGGCCCACTTGCCCCCGGCATCGGACGGGAAGCGCGCTGCCAACTCGCTTGCCGGGATGGCGGTCACCGTGGAGGCCGCTACCGCAGCCGATCCGCCGGCAGCCTTGCGGAACCGCCTCAGGTAGTTCGAGCCGCCGGCCTTCGGCCCGGTGCCGGAAAGTCCCTCCCCGCCGAAGGGCTGCGAGCCCACCACTGCGCCGATCTGGTTGCGATTCACATAGATGTTGCCGGCATGGACCGCGTCCACCACGTGCTGGACGCGTGCGTCGATGCGCGTGTGCAGACCGAAGGTCAGGCCGTAGCCCTTGCCGTTGATGTCGGCGATCACCCCGTCGATCTTTTCGGGCTCGTAGGTCGCGAGATGCAGCACCGGGCCGAAAATCTCGCGTTCCATGTCGCCGATGCCGGAAACGCGGAAGATGCCCGGGCCGACGAAGCGGCCGCCCGACGGTGCATCGAGCTTCGCGACCAGCCGGCCCTCCTTTTCCATCTTCTCATTGTAGGCCGAAATGGATGTCCGCGCCTCGTCGTCGATCACCGGCCCGACATCCGTTTCGATATCGGACGGGTCGCCGACATTGAGCGCGGCGAGCGCGCCGGCCAGCATCTTCGTCATTTTGGGCGCGACATCGTCCTGCAAATAGAGCACGCGCAGGGCCGAGCAGCGCTGTCCGGCGCTCTGGAAGGCCGATGCGATCACGTCGCGCACGACCTGCTCCGGCAGCGCGGTCGAATCGACGATCATGGCGTTCAGCCCGCCCGTCTCGGCGATCAGCATGGCGTCGGGCGCCGCCGTCTCCGCAAGCTGCTTCTCGATCCCCTTCGCCACCTCCGTCGAGCCGGTGAAACAGACGCCGGCGATGCGCGGGTCGGCGGTAAGCGGCGCGCCGACCGAAGGACCGTCGCCGGGCAGAAGCTGGATGACGTCTTCCGGCACGCCGGCCTGCCGCATCAGTTCGACGGCGCGCGCGGCGATCAGCGGGGTCTGCTCGGCCGGCTTGGCGATGACGGCGTTGCCAGTCACCAGCGCCGCCGCGATCTGCCCGGTGAAGATCGCCAGCGGAAAATTCCAAGGCGAGATGCAGGCGATAACGCCGCGCGCCACAGTGCCGGTTTCGGCA
>JBQCFH010000410.1:0-5003 GCA_051959385.1 Rhizobiaceae bacterium
GGCAACGGCCCGTGGCTGGAGAAATCCATGCCGGTCGGCGCCGAGATCGTCGTCTCGGGCCGGATGGAGTGGTTCAACGGGCGCCCGACGATGGTCCATCCGGACCATATCACGTCGGCCGAGGAGGCGGACAGCCTGCCGCTGATCGAGCCGGTCTATCCGCTGACCGCCGGCCTTTCCCCAAAGACGCTGCGGCGCGCCATCGGCCAGGCATTGACGCGTGTCCCGGTATTGCCCGAATGGCAGGACGGCAAGACCGTGTTTCGCCAGACGTTCCCGGCATTCGACCTGGCGCTGAAGCGCATCCACAATCCGACCGATCCCATCGACGCCTCGCCTCGGAACGCCGCGTGGCGACGGCTGGCCTTTGACGAATTCCTCGCCGGCCAGGTGGCGCTCGCCCTGGTGCGCGCGCGCACAAGGCGGCTGTCGGGCCGCGCGCTCGAAGGCGACGGGGCGCTGGAGGCGAAGATTCGCGCCGCGCTGCCTTATTCCCTGACAGCTTCGCAGGAACAGGCGCTTTCCGAAATCCATGCCGATCTGGCCAAGCCCGAACGCATGCTGCGGCTGCTGCAGGGCGACGTCGGCTCGGGCAAGACTGTCGTCGCGCTGCTCGCCATGGCGCGCGCGGCGGAGGCCGGCGGCCAGGCCGCGCTGATGGCGCCCACGGAAATCCTCGCCCGCCAGCATCTGGCGACGATCGCGCCGCTTGCCGAGCATGCCGGGCTGAGGACTGCGATCCTCACCGGCCGCGAGAAAGGCCGGGAGCGCGATGCGGTGCTCGCCGGCCTTGCCGACGGATCGATCCATTTCGTCGTCGGCACGCATGCGCTTTTCCAGGAGCATGTGGCGTTCCGCGCTCTGTTGCTCGCCATTGTCGACGAGCAACACCGGTTCGGCGTGCACCAGCGGCTCGCCATGACCGCCAAGGGCGATGCGCCCGACATGCTGGTGATGACCGCGACTCCGATCCCGCGCACGCTGGTGCTGACCGCCTTCGGCGACATGGACGTGTCGCGCCTCACCGAAAGGCCGGCCGGAAGGCGCCCGATCACCACGGTTACGCTCCCCTTCGAGCGGCTGGACGAACTCGTCGGCCGTATGCGGACGGCAATCGACGAGGGCCAGAAGATTTACTGGATCTGCCCGCTGGTCGAGGAATCGGAAGAGATCAAGCTGATGTCGGCGGAAGACCGCGCCGCCGCGCTCCGCAAGGAATTCGGAGAGGCGGTAGGCCTGATCCACGGCCGCATGGCCGGGCGCGACAAGGACGCCGCCATGCTCGCCTTCAAGAACGGCGAAACACGCATCCTCGTCGGCACGACAGTGATCGAGGTCGGCATCGACGTGCCCGACGCATCGATTATCGTCATCGAGCACGCCGAGCGGTTCGGGTTGGCGCAATTCCACCAGCTGCGCGGCCGCGTCGGCCGGGGAGAGCGGGCGTCTACCTGCGTGCTGCTCTACAAGGCGCCGCTCGGCGATGTCGCCCGGCGGCGGCTGGAAGTCATGCGCGAGACGGAGGATGGCTTCCGCATCGCCGAGGAGGACCTGAAGCTGCGCGGTGAAGGCGAGTTGCTCGGCACCCGCCAGTCCGGCACGCCCGGCTTCCTTGTCGCGCGCATCGAGGAGCACGCGGATATGCTGGAAACGGCGCGCGACGACGCCAGGCTGCTGCTCTCGCGCGATCCGGAACTCACCTCGCCGCGCGGCGAGGCGGTCCGCACCCTGCTCTACCTGTTCGGGCGCGACGACGCGGTGCGGCTCCTGAGGGCCGGCTGATTGGCCGCTTGAGCGACCTCCGCAATCGTCGGGTTGGCGATCGTCCCGTCGATCGTCTCGCCGTTTACGCTGATCACCTTCGTCTTGTATTCGGGCGCGACGAGACCGGCTGAGACGATCAGCTTGGCGCCGTCCTCGATCGTCATGTCGAGGATGACGACTTCGGACTTCGGCACGTACATGAGGAAGCCTGTGGTCGGGTTCGGCGTGCAGGGCATGAAGACCGCGAGCAGCGGGTCGCCGTCCTTGTCCAGCCTGGCGTTGATCTCGGTTTCCTTCTCGCCCGCCACGAAGACGATCGACCACACGCCCTTGCGCGGATATTCGACCATGCCGACCGTGCGGAACATGTCGCTCTTGTTCGACAGCACCGTCTCGAAGATCTGCTTCAGCGCCTTGTAGACGCCGCGCACCAGCGGCATGCGGTTAAGCAGGCGCTCGCCGAAGGAAACGATGCTGCGCCCGACGATATTCGCGGTCAGGAAGCCGATCAGCGTGATGCCGACCACGGCGACCACCAGCCCGTAGCCGGGAATATGGAACGGGAGATAGGCGTCCGGATCGTAGCGGTGCGGGATATAGGGCCTGACCCAGGAATCCACCCAGCCGATCAGCGACCAGACGATATAGATCGTGATCGCCAGCGGCGCACAGACGATGAAGCCGGTGAGGAAGTAGTTCCTGAGACGTGTCATTCAGCCCGGCCACCCTGCAAACCCATGATCCCCCTCCCCGCCACTGTCATAAGCCAGACGGGGAGGCTTGGGAATGTTCGTGACCATTATTTAAGAGGCGAAAGCCCCGGCTGCTATTCGACCGTGACCGACTTCGCCAGATTTCGCGGCTGGTCGACGTCCGTGCCCATCTGCACGGCCGTGTAATAGGCGAGAAGTTGCACCGGCAGCGCGTAGACGATCGGGGCGATGAACTCAGGCATGTCGGGCAGGATGATCGTCTCGAAGGTGTCGATGCCGGCGCGCTTCGCGCCCGCCTGATCCGTGATCAGGATGATCCTGCCGCCGCGCGCGGCGACCTCCTGCATGTTGGAGACCGTCTTCTCGAAGATGCGGTCGTGCGGCGCGATCACGATGACGGGCATGTTCTCGTCGATCAGCGCGATCGGCCCATGCTTCAACTCGCCCGCCGCGTAGCCTTCGGCGTGGATATAGGAGATTTCCTTGAGCTTCAGCGCTCCTTCCAGCGCCAGCGGATAGCTGGTGTCGCGGCCGAGATAAAGGACGTGGTTCACCTTCGCGAGGTCGCGCGCGATCTTCTCGATCTGCTCTTCGAGCTTCAGGACCTGGCTGGCGAAGCGCGGCGCCTCGGAAAGCTGGCGGACGAGCCGCTTCTCCTCTTCCGCGTCGATCGTGCCGCGCTCGGCGGCCGCGCGAAGGGCAAGCGAGGCCAGCACCGAAAGCTGGCATGTGAAGGCCTTGGTCGAGGCGACGCCGATCTCCGGTCCTGCCAGCGTCGGGAAGGTGACGTGGGATTCCCGCGCGATGGTCGATTCGCGCACGTTGACGATGGCGCCGATCGGCACGCCTTCGCTGCGGCAGTAGCGCAGCGAGGCGAGCGTATCCGCCGTCTCGCCCGATTGTGAAACGAAGAGCGCGGCGCTCTTCTTCGCCAGCGGCATCTCGCGATAGCGGAATTCCGAGGCGATATCGATATCGACCGGCAGCCGCGCATAGCGCTCGAACCAGTATTTGCCGATCAGCCCGGCAAGGTAGGCCGTGCCGCAGGCCGAGATGGCGATGCGGTCGAGCTTGGCGAAATCGAACGGCAATTCCATCGCGCGCGTCGTGCCGCTGGTGAAATCGAGATAGTGCGCCAGCGTGTGCGAGATCACTTCCGGCTGTTCATGGATTTCCTTCTCCATGAAGTGCCGGTGGTTGCCCTTGTCGACCAGATAGGAGGTTCCGACCGAGCGCTGGCGCTGCCGGCGCACCGGATTGCCTTCCATGTCGAAGATCTGCACCTTGTTGCGGCGCACGACGGCCCAGTCGCCGTCCTCCAGATAGGTGATGGAGTTGGTGAACGGCGCGAGCGCGATTGCGTCGGAGCCGAGATACATCTCGCCCTGGCCATGGCCGACGGCGAGCGGCGGGCCGTTGCGCGCGCCGACGATCAGGTCATCGTCGCCCTTGAACATGATCGCCAGTGCGAATGCGCCCTGCAGCCGCTTCAGCGCATTGTGGGCGGCCTCGATCGGCTGCGCGCCACCGCGCAACTCGCGCGAGATCAAGTGCGCGACGACCTCCGTGTCCGTTTGCGACTGAAAGACGTAACCTTCGCGCTTCAGCTCGTCGCGCAATTCGGCGAAATTCTCGATGATGCCGTTATGGACGATCGCCACCTCGTCGGCGAAATGCGGGTGCGCGTTGGTCTCGTTCGGAACCCCGTGGGTCGCCCAGCGCGTATGGCCTATGCCGATCGTGCCGGAAAGCGGCTCGGCCTCCAGCCGGCGCTCCAGATTGACGAGCTTGCCTTCCGCCCGGCGGCGCGAGAGCTCGCCCTTCTCGACCGTTGCGACGCCCGCCGAATCGTAGCCGCGGTATTCCAGCCTCTTCAGCGCGTCGACAATGAGCGGCGCCACCGGCGTCTGCCCGACGATACCGACAATCCCGCACATCGATGATGACCCCTAGCCTCGCTGCCGCTTTTTACGCGCTTAGGGCGTCGGCCGCACGAACGAAATTCAAATATGGTTTCGATGCGTTTCAGCACCGGCCGCAGGATAAACCGGCCTCGGAACCGAAGATATCATCCGTCGATTGAAGGCCGGTTACTACAATCGTTCAGTTTGGGGGCAGTCACTTCTTTTTCGCCGCGGCAAGCCGGGCGCGCAGTTCGCGGCCCCTGCCTTCCTTGGTCGCCTGGCGTGCGCGGCCGAAGGCGAGCGCCCCGTCGGGAACGTCTTCGGTGATGACGCTGCCGGAGGCGACATAGGAGTCGGTCCCGATCCTGACCGGCGCGACGAGCGCCGAATTCGAGCCGATGAAGGCCCCTGCCCCGATCTCGGTCTGGAACTTGCTGAAGCCGTCGTAGTTGCAGGTGATCGTTCCCGCGCCGAGGTTTGCCCCGGCGCCGACGGTGGCGTCGCCGACATAGGTCAGATGGTTGATCTTGGCGCCGTCTTCGACGACCGCCTTCTTGACCTCGCAGAAATTGCCGACCTTGACATTGTTGCGCAGTTCGGCGCCGGGCCTCAGCCGCGCGAA
>JBQCFH010000411.1:0-16465 GCA_051959385.1 Rhizobiaceae bacterium
GTCTGGCTGACGCTGTAGCCATAGAGCGTGAAGCTCGAATTCTTGTCGCCGTCCGGGTAGTACTTGTCCATGAAGGCGTTCCACTTCTTCATGCCCGCGTCGTCCTTCCATTGCGGATCCTGCGCGTCCTTCAGGTAGAGCGCGCTGATCACGCCCTTCGAGGCATCGAAGCCGGCCGGCTTCAGCACCGCGCCGACGGAATTCGAGACGCTGTTCAGCAACTGCGTCGGCTTCCAGCCGAGTTCGGCCGCCTTCTTGATGGCCTGGGCGGCGAATTTCGGCGTCGCCACGTTGAAGAAGACGGTCGCGCCGGAGCCCTTGAGGTTCACCATCTGCGAATCGACGGTCGGATCGGACGTCTCGTAGGGCTGCTCGGCCACGATCATGGAGGCCTTGTCGCCCAGTCCCTGCTTCAGCCCGTTCAGGTAGTCCTTGCCGTAGTCGTCGTTCTGGTAGAGCACGCCGATCTTGGCGTCGGGCAGGTTCTTCAGGATGTAGCGGGCGTAGATCTTGCCCTCGGACACGTAGTCGGGCTGCCAGCCCATCGTCCACGGAAAATGCTTCGGGTCGCCGAACTTGGAGGCGCCCGTCGCCACGAAGAGCTGCGGCGTCTTCTTGGCGTTCATGTATTTCTGGATGGCCGTGTTGGTGCCCGTGCCGAGGCTGTTGAAGATCAGCGCCACCTGGTCGCTCTCGACCAGCTTGCGCGCCTGCTCGACCGTCTTGGGCGGGCTGTAGCCGTCGTCATAGCTGATGAAGTCGATCTGGCGGCCGCACACTCCGCCATTGTCGTTCAGCATCTTCATGTAGGCGGCGTCGGTCTTGCCGATCTGCGAATAGGCCGAAGCCGGCCCGCTATAGGGCATGATATTGCCGATCTTGATCGTCTTGTCGGTGATGCCGGTCGTTTCGTCGGCGCGCGCCGCGGTCGCCGCAAGCGCGGTTGCGGCCATCAGCGCGCCCCAGAATGCCAGCCTGGTACCGTTCCGTCGTTTCATTGCAAACCTCCCTTTCAGCGATCCGGACGCGGTTTCATCCTCCGTCCGATGAAGTCCGCGGTTCTGCGGACGAGACCACCCGCGCCTGTCGGCATCAGGTAGATGAGCAGAATGAGGATCACGCCGTAGACCGCGCCGGCCAGCGCCTTGTTGAAAAGCTCGGCGAGGTTCGGAATGAACACGATGAAGGCGCCGCCGATCAGCGCGCCCGGCAGCCACCCGACGCCGCCGACGACGAGGCCGACGAAGAGCGCGACCGACAGCGCGAAGGTGAAGCTGTCCGGCGCCACGAACTGCACGACGATCGCGCCGAGCGCGCCGGCGATGCCGGTGAAGGCGGCGCTGACGCCGAAGGCGAGCGATTTGTAGAGCGCGTTGTTGACGCCCATGGCGCGGGCGGCGAGCGGGTTGTCGCGGATCGCCATCAGCGCGCGGCCCGAGCGGCTGGCGACGAGATTGGTCGCGAACCAGTAGAGGAGGAGCGCCACGACCAGCGTGAAATAATAGAGCCACTGGTCCTGGCTGAGCGGCAGGCCGAAGGGCGCCTCCGGCTTCATGATGACGATGCCCTGCACGCCGCCGGTCCACGGCTCGATGACGGAAAGCTTGAGAAATTGCGGCATGGCGACCGCCAGGCCGAACGTGGCGAGCGCGAGATAGATGCCCTCGAGCCTCAGCGCCGGCAGCCCGAAGAGAAAGCCGGAGACGAAGCAGATGAGACCCGCGGCCGGCAGCGTCCATCCATAGGCGAGGCCGACATCCTCCATCAGGATTGCCGCCGTATAGGCGCCGATCGCATAGAAGGCGCCGTGGCCGAGCGAGAACTGGCCGTTGATGCCGGTGAGCAGGTTGAGGCCGAGAATGGCGATGCCGTAGATCAGCATCATGGTGAGCTGGAATATGGTGAAATTCGCCAGGAAAAGCGGCAGCGCCGCAAGCACGAGCACGACGACGAGGCCGGCCCATCGGCGCGCGCCGAAGCGCAACCGCGCCCGCTCCGGCTTTGCCGCGATCACGGAAGTCTGCTTGCCGGCGTCCATGTCAAACCCTCTGCACGGTCCTGCGCCCCCAGATGCCGGAAGGGCGCACCACCAGGACGGCGACGATGACGAAGAGCGCGACCGGAAGCTTCAGTTCGGGCCCGACCACGGGGATGTAGGTGCCGGCGAGGTTTTCGATGACGCCGACCGCAAGGCCGCCGACCACGGCGCCGGCGGGGCTGGTCAGCCCGCCGAGCACGGCGCCGGCGAAGCCGTAAAGCAGGATGCTCACCATCATGTTCGGCTCGAGGAAAACGACCGGCGCGATCATCATGCCGGCGACCGCGCCGATCGCCGACGCCATGCCCCAGCCGAGCGCCGTCATCCAGCTTACCCGGATGCCGACGAGGCGCGCCGATTCCGGATTGACGGCAGCGGCCCGCATGGCAAGCCCGATCCGGGTGAAGCGGAAGAAGCCGTAGAGCAGCGCCAGCACGATCACGGTGATCACGATCATGCCGGCCTGGTGCTGGCTGACGATGCCGCCGAACAGCGCGCCGGAGCCGAAGGGGCTCGGGAACGGCTTGATCTCGAAATTCCAGATGAAGCCGGCCAGGCTGTTGAAGATGGCGAAGAGCGCGATGAACACGACCACATGGCTGAGCACCGGCGCATTCTCGATCCGCTTGAAGACGATCCTCTCGATGAGAAGGCCGCCGACGAAGGAGAGCGCGATCGTCAGCACGAAAGCCAGCCAGTAGGGCGTGCCCCAGGCGAGCAATTGCCAGGCAATGAAGGTGGAGAACATCGCCATCTCGCCCTGGGCGAAGTTCAGATTGTGGACCGCCTGGTAGATCATGACGATCGCAAGCGCCATGCAGGCGTAGATCGCGCCCGTGGCGATCCCCGATACGATCTGCTGGATGAAGATTTCCATCAGTACCCCAGATAGGCGTTGCGGATCGATTCGTTGCTCCGGATCTCTTCAGCCGGCCCGGCGATGGCGATCTCGCCGGTCTCCAGAAGATAGGCGTGGTCGGCGAGCGACAGGGCGAAATTGGCGTTCTGCTCGACCAGAAGCATGCTGACCTTCATGGTTTTCCGCACATCCGCGAGGATGCGGAAGACCTCCTCCACGATCAAGGGCGCCAGCCCGAAGGAAGGCTCGTCGAGCAGCATCAGGCGAGGCCTGAGCATCAGCGCCCTGCCGATGGCGAGCATCTGCTGCTCGCCGCCGGAAAGCGTGCCCGCCTGCTGCTTGCGGCGCTCGCCGAGACGCGGGAAGTGACCGTAGATGCGCTCGATATCCTCCGCGACCTCCCTGCCGGCAGGGCGGGACATCGCGCCGAGCTCCAAATTCTCCTCCACGGTCAGGTTGAAGAAGGTGCCGCGCCCCTCCGGCACATGCGCGATGCCGAGGCGCACGATGTCTTCCGTCTTGGCGCGTCCGATCGGCCGCCCGTCGAACTCGATATCACCGGAGCGCGCGATCATGCCGCAGAGCGCGCGAAGCGTCGTCGTCTTGCCGGCGCCGTTGGCGCCGAGCAGCGCCGTCACCCCGCCCTCGGCGATAGCGAAATCCAGCCCGCGCAGGACCTTCAGGTCGCCATAGGAAGCCTCGAGGCCGCGGACGGAGAGAAGCGGCTTCACGACCGTCCGCTTCCCAGATAGGCGCGGACGACTTCCGGGTCGGCCTGCACGTGCGAGGGATCGCCTTCGCTGATCTTGCGCCCGAAATTGAGCACGACGACCTTGTCGGAGACGCCCATGACCAGGTTCATGTGATGCTCCACCAGAAGCACCGTAACGGCCCGCTCGTCGCGTATGCGGCGGATCAGCCGGCTGAGCTCGCCGATCTCGTCATGGTTCAGGCCTCCGGCCGGCTCGTCGAGGAGGAGCAGCTTGGGCTCGATGGCGAGCGCGCGCGCCATCTCCGCCCGCTTCAGCGTCCCGAAGGGCAGGCCGGCCATCGGCAGGTCGGCGACGGATGCGAGTTCGAGATAGGCGATCAGCTCGTCCACGGTCGCGTCGATCCGCCGCTCGGCGCGGCGCATGGCCGGCAGCCGCAGCGCATCGCTCAGCATGTCCGTTCCCGCCCGGCAATGTGCGCCGACGCGGACATTGTCGCGTACGGAAAGCCGCGAGAAGGACGCCAAATTCTGGAAGGTGCGGCCGATGCCGATTTCGGCCATGCGGTGGGCCGGCCTGCCGAGAATGCTCTCGCCCTCGAACAGGATGTCGCCGGATGTCGGGGTGTAGAGCCGGCTGAGGCAATTGAAGAGGGTCGTCTTGCCCGCGCCGTTCGGCCCGATGAGGCCGAGGACCTGTCCGCGTTCGAGGTCGAAGCTGATGCCGTCCAGCGCCCTTATGCCGCCGAAAGCAACCGAGACGTCGCGGATCGCCAGAAGTGGTAACGAGGCAGATTCCTGCTGCGGCAAGCGTGCTCCTCCCACCGGCGGAGATGGTCGGTCCGGTTTGCCCCTCGGCATCCGTCCTGTTGCGCTCGTCGGCTCTGCCAATCTCCGTCGCGATGGATAGAAACATCGCCGCGTCGCCCGGTCAACCGAGAAAATACCGAGTAGTATGTTGGTCGTAGGCGGGTGCGGACATGCGCCCGGCGAAAGGGATTGCACAGTGCCCCGGCGGGATGTCATTGCGATAGGGTCCGGCGCACCTGGAAAGGCGGCGCTGCGGCGCATAACCTGCGCCGATGCTCATCGAGCCGTGATGGAGAACGGAATGGCCAATGTCCTCTATGAAGCGCTCTTCGCGCCCCATCAGGGCAGTTCCCGGCCCTTTCTCTATCTGGAGGACGGCGGCGTCCTCTCCTATGGCGCTTTTCTCGAGCTTGCGGCGCGGATTGCCCATGTCCTGCAGGATCAGGGCGTCGCGCCGGGAGATCGCGTCGCGGTGCAGGTGAAGAAGAGCGCCGAGGCCTTCGCGCTCTATGCCGCCTGCATTCAGGCGGGCGCGATCTTCCTGCCGCTCAACACGGCCTATACGCCGAGCGAGGTCGCATATTTCGTGGACAATGCGGAGCCGCGCCTGGTCGTCTGCGACGAGGCCTCGCGCGCGGCGATCGGGCCGATCGCGGCCGGGGCCGGCGCCCGCCTCCTGACGCTGAACGGCGACGGCGGCGGAACGCTTACGGCGGAAGCGGCCGGCCGGGCAGGGCATTTCGACACCGTCTCGCGCACGGGCGACGATCTTGCCGCGTTTCTCTACACGTCGGGCACCACCGGGCGCTCGAAGGGCGCCATGCTGACGCAGGACAATCTGCTCTCCAACGCCCGCTCCCTGGTCGAGGCTTGGCGCTTCACCCGGGACGACGTCCTGCTGCACGCACTGCCGATCTTCCACACGCACGGCCTGTTCGTCGCCGGCAACGTCATCCTGCTTTCCGGCGGGTCGATGATCTTCCTGCCGTCCTTCAAGGTGGATCAGGTGATCGAGTGGCTGCCGAAGGCGACGTCGATGATGGGCGTGCCGACCTTCTACACGCGCCTGCTGGAGGACGCGCGCTTCACCAGGGAACGCGCTTCGCACATGCGGCTCTTCACCTCCGGCAGCGCGCCGCTACTCGCCGAGACGCATGCCGCGTTCGAGAAGCGCACCGGCCATCGCATCCTCGAGCGCTACGGCATGACGGAGACGAACATGACCACATCGAACCCGTATGAGGGCGAGCGGCGCGCCGGCACGGTCGGTTTTCCGCTGCCGCAGGTGGAGATCCGCGTCGTCGATCCCGAGACGAGGAAGGTGCTGCCGCAAGGCGAGATCGGCGTGCTCGAAGTGCGCGGGCCGAACGTCTTCAAGGGCTATTGGCGCATGCCGGAGAAGACGAAGGAGGAGTTCCGCGAGGACGGCTTCTTCATCACCGGGGACGTGGTGACGATCGACAAGGACGGCTATGTCCAGATCGTCGGCCGCGCCAAGGACCTGATCATCTCCGGCGGCTTCAACATCTATCCGAAGGAGGTGGAGCTTCTGCTCGACGAGCAGGAGGGCGTGCTCGAATCGGCGGTGATCGGCGTGCCGCACCCGGATTTCGGCGAGGGCGTCGTTGGCGTCGTCGTGCCGGAGAAGGGCGCCGCGATCGACGAAGCGAAGCTGCTTGCCGCCATCCACGACAGGATCGCCCGCTTCAAGCAGCCGAAGCGCATCTTCGCCATCGACGAATTGCCCCGCAACGCGATGGGCAAAGTGCAGAAGCAGGCGCTCAGGGAACGCTTCGCCGATACTTTCCTCGGCTCCGCCGCAAGCGCCTGACGCGCTCTAGGCCGAGGCTTGGGACGCCTGCGGCCGGCGCATGGCGGTAACGGACATCCAAATCCGCTGCGCGGCACGCCTGGGCGTCGGCGCCGCCAGGGTGAACAGGATCGCCAGGCCGTAGCAGAGGGTGACGGTGAGCGCGATCGCCGCCAGGTCGTTCGATTGCATGAAGACGCCCGGAAAAAGCCGGGTCACCGCCCATCCGACGACCGAGGACGCGACATAGAAGAGCTGGACCAGCGCGAAATCGTAGCCGGAGACCGGCCCGACGCGATGGACCGTCGCGGCGAGCACCGGCACGCGCAGGATATAGCCGCTGATCGCATAGGCGGCGGCGACGCCGACCGCGCCCCAGGGGAGGCCGAGGAGGAACGCCGCGATGGTGACGGCGGAGCTGTATATGCCCCAGCGGAACATCGTGCGGGTCTTGCCCTGGCAGATGAAGATCCAGCCCGTGGTGTTGCTCGCAGACTGGACGAGACCGGCAATGCCGAGCCAGGCGAAGATCGGCGCCACCGGATGCCATTTCGGTCCGAACAGGACGTCGACGACCTGATCGGAGGTCAGCACCAGCGCCGCGATCCCGGGCACGGTGACGAAGGCCAGCGCCCAGGTGGTGCGAAGGTAGATCTCGCGGAAGCGCGGCTTGTCGTGCTGCACCCGGCTGAGCAGCGGGATCATCACCCGGGAAAGCGGCGTGACGATGTTCTGGATCGGGAAAAGAAGGAGCTTGTAGGCGCGGTCGTAATAGCCGAGCTCGACCGTGCCCGAATATTTTCCGATCAGGATGTTGTCGAGATTGCGCGCGAAGAAGTTGACCATGTTGAAGCCGGTCAGATTGGCGCCGAACGAGAAGATATCGCGATCGATGCGGAAATCCGGCCGACCCGGCGTCCAGCGGCTGCACCGCCACGCTCCGGCGAGCGACACGGCGGCGGAAGCCGCCGAGCCGATGAGCAGCGACCAGTAGCCGAAGCCGCGCCATGCGGCCGCCGCGGCAACGCAGAAGCCGATGACCGCGCTTGCCGCGTCGAGCATGGCGAGCTGGCCGAAGCGGAGCCGCCGGTTGAGCAGGCTGAGCGGCAGCCCCGCCATGCTGCCGATCAGCAGCGGCAGGCCGGCGACGATGGCGATGCTGCGCATCCGGGGGTCGCCGTAGAACCAGGCGATCGCCGGGCTGACGAGCAGGATGGCGACCGTGCAGGCGAAGCCGACGCCCGTCATCACCCAGAACATCCGGTTGAGCTGCTCTTCGGTGATGTCGCCGCGCTGGACCACCGCCTGCTGCAGGCCGAGATTCTGGAACAGGCCGACGAAGGCGATGACCGGACTGACGGCGGCGACGAGGCCGAAATCCTGCGGAACCAGCAGGCGGGCGAGCACCGCCACCGACACGAATTGCACGCCGATGCGGATCGCCTGGGAAACGCCGGTGACGACGCTGCCGCGCAGCGCGACCCTGCCGAGATGGAGCGGTTCCTGGTTCACGCGGCGCTTTCTTTCCTGAGCAGCGTATCGATCCTGGCGAGAAGGCGATCGTTCAGCAGGTCGTTGTTTAATTCCGTCTCGACCCGTTTCCGGGCCGCCATGGTGATGGCCGGCCAGGCGGCCGGATTGTCTACGATCCATTTTAGATGCGCCGCCAGGGAGGATGCGTCCCCTTCCGGCGCCAGGAACCCGGATCGGCCGTCCTCGACCAGTTCGGGAATGCCGGAATGCTGGCTGCTGACGACGATCAGCCCGGCGGCCATCGCTTCCATCAGCGCCACCGGAACGCCCTCGACATCGCCATCCGCCGCCGTGACGCTCGGCAGCAGGAAGAGATGCGCATGGGCCAGCCGCTCCTTGACTTCGCCATGCGGAAGCGGCCCGTGGAAGCAGACCCTGTCGGCAAGGCCAAGCTCGCCGGCGAGCGCCTTCAGCACCGGCAGGAGCGGCCCGTCGCCGACGATCGAATAGCGCCAGTCGACATCGGGCCGCGCCTCGCGGAAGGCCGCGACGGCGCGGAGCGCCACTGCGATGCCCTTCTTCTCGACCAGGCGGCACACCGAGATCAGTTCGAGAGGCCCGCTGCCCATCGCCCTCGGTCGATAGGGGATTTCGGCGCAATCGATCCCCATGCGATGGACGGCGGTCCGCTCCTCCGGCGCGCCGGCCTCGACCAGCATGCGCCGGAACATCTCGTTCACCGTCAAGAGGCAGGCGCCGTAGTCGAACAGCGTCGCGTAGCGGCCGAGCGTTCCCTCATGCGCCGGGATGCCGATGTCGTTGCCGTGGAAGATGGTCATGATCGGAGGGGCGAGCCGTCCGCGCCTCTTCATCCGCGCCAGCCGCAAGCCGTTGCCGC
Source organism: Rhizobiaceae bacterium (assembly GCA_051959385.1). GTDB lineage: Bacteria > Pseudomonadota > Alphaproteobacteria > Rhizobiales > Rhizobiaceae > Mesorhizobium_L. The sequence continues at coordinate 8,598 of JBQCFH010000411.1, forward strand.
CGAAATGCGCGAGCACGAGATCGCAGCGGTTGAGTTCCCGGTTCCACAGCATGTCCGAGGCCGTCGACACCTTGTCCTGCAGCCTCGACGGCAGATGCCGGACCGCCCGGCCGAGGCCCGGCGAAACCGGCCACCAGCGCGACGTATTCGCGAGCATCGTGCGCATCGGCTCGGCATCGGCGTCGATCCGCGGGTCGCTGCCGATCCTGTCGCAGACGATGCGCACTTCGCAGCCGCGGCGCATCAGCCCCTCGACCTGGCTGATGACGAAGGTGTGCGACAGGAGCGGAAACTCGCCCACCACGATGCCTATTCTCGGGCGCTTCATCAAAGGCCTTCCGGCTTCATTTCGATCGCGTCTGGCGCTTGCGGCCTAGGCCGCCTCTGCCGTTTTGCGGGCGGCGCGTTCGAGCACGCCGAAGAAGGTCGAGAACTGGTGTCGAGGGTCCATCTGCGGGCGCATCGAATAGGCGAGAGCCGCCGCCGACATCCGCTCGTAATGGGCATCGTCGGACCAGAGCCGCGTCAGCGCCGAGACCCACTCGTCGAGCGGCGCGTCATAGTCGAGCACGACGCCGCCCTCGCCGATCGCCTCGGGCAGCCCGCCGCGCCGCGATCCGAGCACGGGAATGCCGCTGCAATGGGCTTCCGAGGCCACCCGGCCCCATGCCTCCTCCCATTTCGACGGCGCGAGCAGGATTTTGGTGCGGCCATAGACGGTCTTCATGTCGTCGGTGCGGCCCTCCAGCGTCACGTTCTTCAAATGCGCGATCGCATGTTCGACCCGCGCGCGGTTTTCGACGTCAAGCTTCCAGCTCTCGACGAAGAGGAACGGGATATTCGGGCATCGGCCGGCGATCTCGACAGCCTTCTCGAACCCCTTCTCCCTGTAAGGGTTGATGAAGGTCACATACCGCCTTGTCGTCGGCGTCTGATACCGCGCCGGGTCCACCGTCGGCGGGATGACGGTCGAACGGATTCCGAAGCGGCCTTCATAGGTGCGAGCGGTGAATTCGGAATTGGCGATGTAGACTGCCGATCGGAGTTCGGTGAGATCACCCGCCAGTTCGTGAAACTCGACGTTTCTTAGATAGACGACGACGGGGACGCCGGCGGCCTGCAACGCCTTGCCAAGCGGAACGGATTTGTGACACTGAACGACGGCGACGTCGGGATCAAGGTGCGAGACGGCGAAGGGCACTGCCTCCCAGGGAAACCACGCACGCACGACCGGGTAACCCGGATAGCGGTCTACGACCGCGCCCCTTCCGTGCAGTTTCAACTTCAGCCGTGCCCGGAAGCCGAAGGCGCCGTCGCCGAACAGCGCCGCGAGAACAGCGGCTTCGTGGCCCTCCGCGCGAAGCCTTTCAACGAGATGATGAGTGCTCGATTGCACTCCGCCATGGAATTCCGGATAGTAGCCGTTGCCGCCTGCAAACAGGACCTTCATTTTCTCGCTTCTCGCTCTCCGCCCCCTGCCCAAGGGTGGAATCTCGCCGGCCGCCGTCTATTTAGCGGGGCTGATGCTGTCGTCCGGCGGCGGAACGCCGCCGGCGAGCAATCGCGCAACGGACCGAACGTCATGCACGGACTTGCCCAACTGTTCCCGTCGCGCAGGAGACGGCCGCCAAGCCGCCAACGCATCGAAATGGAGATGGACGACATCGCCGTCTACGCGATCGGCGACGTGCATGGCTGCCTCGACGAATTGCTCGCGCTCGAAAGAATGATCGTCGCCGACGCCGCCGGCCTGCCGAGCCGCCAGCTGATGATCATGCTCGGCGACTATGTCGACCGCGGGCCCTTTCCGGCCCAGGTGCTCGATCACCTCGTTGCCGCTCCGCCGGCCGGCTTCGAACGCATCTGCCTGGCGGGCAACCACGAGCTCGTCATGCTCGACTACCTCGAAGGGCGCGCCAGCCTCGCCGAATGGATGCGGATGGGCGCCGCCTCGACGCTCGCCTCCTACGGTATCGACTACGACCGGCTGCGCGCTATCCACGGGGCGGAGAGCGGCATCGACAAGACGATCCGCGGCACGATACCGGGCGCCCATCGCGAATTTTTGCAGTCGCTCCCCATCATGGCGACCCTGTCGCGCTTCGTCTTCGTCCATGCGGGCATCCGCCCCGATCTCGATCTCGACGCCCAATCGGACGAGGAATTGGCGTCCATCCGCTCCGCCTTCTACGAACGCAGCCATCTGCTCCGGAACTATGTCGTCCACGGCCATACGCCCGTGACGCAGGCCACGCGCTCCGGCGCGCGCATCAACATCGATACCGGCGCCTATTATAGCGGCCGGCTTACGGCGCTTCGCGTCTGGCGCGGCAGGGGCCGCTACCTGACCAGCAACGCTCGTCGCGAGAGCCCGGTCCCTCATGCCGCCTCGCCGGGCTCGGTGTAATAAGGCGAATAGCGGTCGAGATAACGCTCCGAGCTGCCATAGCCTCCGTAGCGCCCGAGCTTCTTCATGTCCGTCTTGTTGAGGATCACGCCCAGCACCTTGGCGGCGATGCGGGGCTCCGTCTGAAGCGCCGTCCGCACCAAATTGCGTGGCGTCGCGCCCCATTCGGTGACGAGCACGAAGGCATCGACGGAGGGCTCGAACGCCTTGGCGTCGACGACGGGGCCGAAAGGCGGAAGGTCGACGATGATGTAGTTGTAGACGTTGCGGGCCGCGTTGAGGACATTCAGCATGCCGGGCCCCGAGAGCAGCTCGCTCGTGTGGGAGAGACGCCCGCGCAACACCGTCGGCATGACGGAAAGCCGCGTCCTCGGGCTGACCCTGACGACGTTCTGCCAGCGCTGCTCGCCGACGATGACTTCCACGAGTCCAGCCTCCGGCTGGATCTCGAGGCTGCGGGTCAGGCCAGGATTGCGAAGATCGCCGTCGATGAGGAGCGTCCTTGCTCCGCTGGCTGCGCACAGTTCGGCGAAGTTCGCCGCCACCGTCGTCTTGCCTTCGCGCGGCAGGACCGAAAGGAAGCTGATCACCTTGCAGGCCTTGCCCTGCAGGACGATGTCGACGCCGAGCTTGGCGCTGCGCAGCGTCTCGGCGAAAGATGAGGAGGCCGCTTCGGTGGCGACCTGCAGGATCGGCGGGAGTTCGAGCGCGCCGGGCTCGCTTGCGGCCGCCTGCGCCTTCGCCGATGCGCGGCGGCGCGCGTTCACCATGGGCAGATAGCCGAAGAAATCGAGATCGAGCGCGTCGCGAACGTCCTCGCCCGTGCGGAAGAACCGCTCGCGGAACTCCTGCAGGCCGCCGATCCCCGCACCGGCGAACAGGCCGAGGACCAGAGACAGGCCGAGCACGAGCACCTTGCGCGGGCTGGAGGGCGAGGTGGGGTCCACTGCCTCGGAGATCACGCGGGCCTTCGCGATCGGGAACGAGCCCTGCTGCGTCGCCTGCTCATGCCGCGAGAGGAAATCCTTGTAGAGCGCGGCAAGCGCATCGGCCTTCTGTTCGAGCTCGCGCAGGTGCACCATCGACTGGTCGTCCTCGATGCTGCGGCTGGCCATGCGCGCAACGCCCTCGCGGAGCGAATCCTCGCGCGCCTTCGCGACCTCGTACTGGTTGTGATAGCTTTCCGTGAGCCGTTGCAATTCCTGATAGATCTGCTTCGCCAGGTCGGCCTGCTGGCCGCGCAGCGCAACCGCCTGCGGATGGTCCTCGCCGAAGCGCGACGCGATCTCCTGCTCGCGCTTGCTGATGTCGAGATAGCGTGCCTTCAGGTCGTTGATGATGCCGTTGTTGGCGTTGCTGGTATCCTTTTCGGTGGGCACCGTGGCGTTCTTGACGGCGTTGTCCGGGCCGCTGTCGACGATCGCCTTGAACTGGTTGTAGCGGGCGAGCGCGTTCGCGGTGTCGGCCTGCGCCAGGACCAGCTGCTTGTTGAGGTCGGACAGCTGCTGGTCCGAAATCAGTTCCCCGCTCGCCGCGGTGAGGCCGTGGGCGGCGCGGTATTTCTGCACGTCGAGCGCGGCGGCCTGCGAACGCGTGCGCAGGTCGGCGATCCTGCCCTGGAGCCATATGGAGGCGCGCTCGGTCGCGTTGAAATTGGCGTCGAGCTGGTCGGATAGGTACTTGTCGGCATAGGCCCTGGCAATTTCGCCTGCCAGCTGGCGATCGTTGGACCGGTAGGAAAGCTCGATGACGTAGCTGCGCCCGACGCGATTGACGTCGAGATTGGACTGCAGGATCTGCACGGCCCGGCGCATTCTCGCATCCTGCACCGATCCGTCCGCCGCCTCCTCGCTTTGCGGAAGGACCATGCGGATGAGGCCTTTCACCGTCGATTTGGCCCAGTCGATCGGAGATTGCGGAGGATTGAGGAACGCCTCGTTCTGGTCGAGCTTCTCGGCCGCCGCGACCTTGCGCGCCAGCCTCTCGGATTTCATGATTTCGGCCTCGCTCAGGACGAGCGCATCGATCTGCGAGGGAAGCGGAGCGGGATTGTCGGTGTCCTGGGCATATTTCGCCAGGCTCTCGTCGATCAGGACGTCGGTCACAGCCGTATATTCGGACGGCGTGAAGACGAGATAGAGCACGCCAAGCAAAAGTCCGACCGCGGCGCCGAGCAGGATCACCTTGGCGCGCCGCGCTCCCATGGCGAACAGGCGCTCCAGGTCGATGAACTGGTCGGACGGCTCCGGTTCCGCCGGAAGGGCTCCGCTGAGCGGATAAGCTTTCTGGTGCATGATCATCCGTGATGCTGCGTGCCTTTTCCGCCTGTCAGGCCGAGCCGATGCGCCGCTTGCTTCCGCGGGAACGCGCGGGCGGCGGGCAGACGGACCTTCCGATCTTCTTCATTGGCATGCTCTCCAGCTGTCGCACCCCGCCCGGGGCGACCGGCGCTATTCGTAGGCAGGCTCGTCCGCTCGAAACGGACGGGTGAGACGACGCCAGCGGACGGAGATCGGCATCCTCAGGAGGCCGACCGCCGCCGGATTGCCGATCGCCGTCGCCGCGGCCCTGATCGGCGCCCGGTCCTTCAGATGACCGACAATTTCCAGATAGGAAGCGGCCTTGCGCAGGCTGCGCGTCCGCTTTCGCTGCGCCGCGCTCGCCGCGGGACCAAGCGCGTGGTCGCGCAGGAAAAGCTCATCGGCCCGTAGCATGGCTTCGACATGGCCGAGATTGAGAACGGAGGAGATCGAACCGCCGCCCGTGTGGTAGGCGTAGCCCGGCTGCGGCTCGACGGCGCAGCGTCCGCCTTTCGCGAGCGCCGAGGCCAGAAAGACGTAGTCCTCGCCGATGCGAAGGGTCTCGACGTAGCGCAATGCGTGCCTTTCGAGGAAATCCCGCTCGATCACCGGCTTCATATAGCCGAGCGAAAACGTCTCCTCGAAAAGATGGTTCCCGGCGACGAACGCCTCGAGCGTCAGTTCCGGCATTGCCGCGAGGCGGGCGGAGGAGAACATGGGATGATTCAAACCGGCCCTTTCGTCGACGACATCGAGATTGTCGACGACGATCTGGGCGCCGGCCTCCTCGGCCCGCCCGAGCAGGCGCGCCATGCGATCCGGATAGACGGCGTCATCGGCGTCGAGGACGGCGATCCAGCGACCGTGCGCGGCATCGAGGCCGGCATTGCGCGCTCCGCCCGGCCCGCGATTGTCTCCGAGCCGGATGACGCGAACGCGCTCGGATGCGAGATCGAGCGCGGCCTTGGCCGTGCCGTCGCCGGAGCAATCGTCGACGACGATCACTTCGACCGATACCCCATCCTGCGCCAGCGCGCTTTCGATGGCGCGGACGATCGTCCGCTCCGAATTGAAGGCGGCGATGATGAAGGTCACGTCAATCGGCATGGCTGTGCGCTCCCGCCGATCCGTCGCCATACTGGACGATCTCGCGCATGCCGAGGAGGCCGCCGATGGCGCCCGCATGCATCAGCCCGCGCAGGGCGAAACGGTTGCGCCGTCCGGCGGCCGGCGCCATGAGAGCCGTCGCCCCCAGGCAATAGCCGACCTTGGCGGCCGCCAGGCCGATCTGCCGCGCGAGACCGGCGCCGCGGCTTCGTTGCGCCAGAAGGCGCCCGTGGGTCTGCCCCATCCGGAAGCGGCGTTTCGCGAGCCAGGCGAAACTGGCCCGCTGCAATGGCACCTTTTCAAAGGCCATCGCGCGCGGCGCGAAGGCGATTACGCCGCCGTTGCGGTAGAGGCGGGAGAAATATTCCGTGTCCTCGCCGCCCGAACGGCCGAGCGCCGGATCGAAGCGCAGGCCGGAAAGCCGGGACGAGGCGCGGCGCAGAAGCACGTTGCATGTATAGCCGGTGCGGATTTCGCCATCGACCCAGACCGGCATGGTGGAATGGAAGTCGCCGCGCCGCATCCAGCCCGGAGCCTCCTCGGCATAGACGGCCCGCACCGGGCCGAGCACCGCGTCGGCGTCCGTCTCGGCGGCACTGCGCAGGAGCTCGGCGAGCCATTCCCGCGATGGCGTCTCGTCATCGTCGATGAAGGCGATGAAATCGCCGGAAGCGGCATCGAGGCAGGCGTTGCGCGCGATCGAAATATTCGCCGCCGGGCAATGGACATGGACAAGCTCGAAGGGCAGGCGTGAAGCCATCCTGTCGACACAGGGCCGGGCGGTCGGCGTCAGGTCGTTGTCGGCGACGATGACCCGGATTGCCGTGCATTCCGGGACCGCCAGCCCGCCGATGGCGAGCAGGGCATCCTGCAGTTCCGGCCGGCGATAGGTGCAGACGCATATGTCGACCTGCTGCCTGGCTTCCAGCGCGCTTCTCATGTCCGCTCGCCTCTCAATTCGCGTGCCTCGCGCTTGCGGAATTCCATCAGCTGAAGCCAAAATCCGGCCGACCAGGCGAGGTGCATCACCATTGCCGCGAACCCGACCAGCGGCCCGTAGGGATCGCGCCGGCGAACCGCCATCCAGGCGCCGTAGCCGAGACAGGTGGCCGCCCAAAGCCCGGCGGGCAGAAGAGCCGTCCAGTCGAGGAGAGCCAGGGCGGTGCCGGCGACGCCCGGCGCGACCATGAGCGGGATCATCTGCCGGATCTTCGGCGGCGCGCGATGCTTCAATATGTTCCTGGCGCGGCCCCTTCCGTATCCGAGATATTGCCGGAAGAGGGATCCCACGGAAGCGCGCGGGTAGTAGACCATATGGGTCTTCTCCGTCAGCCAGATGCGATAACCGGCCGCGTGCAACCGGTAGTCCAGCTCCGCGTCTTCGTTATGGCTGAAATTCTCGTCGTAACCGCCGACCGCGCGGAACGGTTCCACCCGGATGAGCGCATGGTGGCCATGGTCGGTCCAGCGTCCCCTTGCGCCCACGCGATGGGCGGCGGCGCCGTTGCCGAGCCTAGAGTTCTGGGCTGCGGCGGTCGCCTTCTGGAACGTTCCCACCCCGCGCGTCAGCATCGAGACGACGACGGCGTCGGCTCCCGTCGCCTCCGCTTCCTCGACCAGCCGGTCGCAATAGCTGGCAGGATAATCGCCATGCGCGTCGATGCGGATGAAACTTTGGAACTCGCCGCCGTACCGCTCGACGGCCAGATTGACGGCCGCGCTCTGGAGGCGCTTTTCATTGTGGAGCAGGCGGAGGCGGGGATTGGAAGCGGCCATGTCTGCCACGATCTTCCGCGTGCCGTCGCTGCTGCCGCCGTCGACCACGAGGATGTTCATGTCCAGGCGCTCGGCCGAGGCGGTGAGCCTGCCGATCACCTTCGCGATATGGTCGGCTTCGTCGAGACATGGAATGACGGCGAAGACCGGACGGGCGGATCGCGATTGCGGCTTCCCTTCCATGGCGATCTTCTCCGCGCTCATGCCGGCTGCCAGCCGGCGCGGACCGACGTCGCCTGGGGCAGCATCGCCAGGCGCTCGACGAAGGCGCGGCACTC
>JBQCFH010000412.1:0-3111 GCA_051959385.1 Rhizobiaceae bacterium
TTTTCGCCGAACATGCCCTGCGGCCGGAACAGAAGCACGATCAGCGCGAAGACGAAGGCGAACCAGGTTTCTGTGTTGCCGCCGAGCAGCGGCTGGCCCCAGTAGATCTCGAAGAGCTTCTCGAAGATGCCGATGGCGAGGCCGCCGACGATTGCGCCGAGCACCGATTCCAGGCCGCCCAGCATCAGCACCGGCAGCGCCTTGTAGGCGATGACCTCGAGCGCGAAGGAGACGCCGGCCCGCGCGCCCCATACGATGCCGGTGGCCAGCGCGATGATGCCGGCGATGAACCACACGATGACCCAGATCATCGAAAGCGAGATGCCGACCGACATCGCCGCCTGGTGGTCGTCGCCGAGCGCGCGGATGGCCCGGCCGATATTGGTGCGGTTGAGAAAGACGAGAAGGAGCGCAACCAGAATGGCCGCGCCGATCACCGCCGTCAGGTCGGTCTGGCTGATCGAGACGAACCCGCCGAAGGGCTCGAATTCGAAGCTGCCGGTGGGGATGTGCAATTCGCCGGTGATCATCGCCTTATTCTCGCCGCCGAACAGGAATTCGCCGAAGCCGACGAGGAAATAGGTGATGCCGATCGTCGCCATGAACAGGATGATGTCCGGCTGGTTGACCAGCGGGCGCAGCACTACGCGTTCGATGGCCACCGCCAGCATGAGCATGACGGCGAGCGTCAGGAGGACGGCAAGCCAGGCCGGCACGCCGGCCTGGTAGAGCCCCACCAAGGTCAGGGCGGCGAACACCACCATGATGCCCTGGGCAAAGTTGAAGATGCGGGAGGATTTGAAGATGAGGACGAAGCCAAGCGCGATCAGCGCATAGAGCACGCCGGATACGAGCCCGTCCCACAGGACCTGCATCAGGAAATCCGGGGCCGATACCATGTCGGAAAACGGCTTGACCAGTATCCGATAAGCGAGATCCATCCTCCCCTCCCCGGCTCGCTTTCCTAGGATGCCAATTGCGGGAAGAGGCCGATAAGGCCGATGATGATCAGGTAGATCGCGACGATGTAGTTCAAAAGGCGCGGCATGATCAGGATGAGGATGCCTGCGATCAGCGAAACCAGCGGTGCGATGTGAACGCCGTGCATGAGATTTTCTCCAGAGGTTTCAATGCGCGACGCCGAGATAGGCGTCGATGACATCCTTATTCGTTTTCACGGCGTCCGGAGGGCCGTCGGCGATCTTTTTTCCATAGTCGAGCACGACGACGCGGTCTGAAAGGTCCATCACCACGCCCATATCGTGCTCGATCAGCGCGATCGTGGTGCCGCGCTGCCGGTTCACCTCGACGATGAAGCGGCTCATGTCTTCCTTTTCCTCGAGATTCATGCCGGCCATCGGCTCGTCGAGCAGAAGGAGCGTCGGCTCCATGGCGAGCGCCCGGCCAAGTTCGACGCGCTTCTGCAGCCCGTAGGGCAGCTTGCCGACCGGCGTATGCCTGATGTGCTCGATCTCGAGGAAATCGATGATCTCCTCGACCTTCTCGCGATGCTCGATCTCTTCCCGTAGCGCCGGGCCGTGCCGCAGCATCTGCCAGAAAAGGCCGCGCTTCATCATCACGGAGCGTCCGGCCATGATGTTGTCGAGCGTCGACATGCCCTTGAAGAGCGCCACGTTCTGGAAGGTGCGGGCGATCCCCTGCCCCACCGCCTCGTGCGCCTTCATGGCGCGTCGTTCCCTGCCGCGGAAAACGATCGAGCCCTGCTGCGCCGTATAGAAGCCGTTGATGACGTTGAGCATCGAAGTCTTGCCGGCGCCGTTCGGGCCGATGATGGCGCGGATCTCACCCTTGAGGACGTCGAAGGAGATGTCGCGGATGGCCTTCACGCCGCCGAAGGAGAGCGACACGTTGCGCACGTCGAGCAGGACCTCGCCATTGGCGATCGGATCGCCGGCGGCAAGCCCGGCGGGATCGGGGCGCACGTTCATTCGGCCGCCTCCCGCCAGCGTGGCTGACTTTCGCCGTGGATCGGCGCGTCGAGGATCGAGAGCGTCGCCCGGATGCGGCCCTTGCGGCCGTCCTCGTAAGTCACTTCCGTCTCGACATATTTCTTCGTCGAGCCGTCATAGAGGGCCTCGATGAGATCCAGGTACCGTTCGGCGATGAAGCCCCTCCTCACCTTCAGCGTGCGGGTGAGTTCGCCGTCGTCCGCGTCGAGTTCCTTGTGGAGCACGATGAAGCGGCGGATCTGGGAGCCGGCCATCAGCGGCTCGCGCGACAGCCTCAGATTGGCCTCGCCGACATGACCGAGCACGATCTTGAGCACCTCGGGATGGCCCGCCAGTTCCTGGTATGACGCATAGGCGATGCTGTTGCGCTCGGCCCAGTTGCCGACGGCCTGCAGGTCGATGTTGATGAAGGCCGCGCAGAAGTCGCGGCCGTGGCCGAAGGCTACCGCTTCCTTGATGTTGGGGAAGAATTTCAGCGTGTTCTCGACATATTTCGGCGCGAAGAGCGCGCCCGACGCCAGCCGGCCCACATCCTTTGACCGGTCAATGATCTTCAATTGCCCGTCCTTGTCGAAGAAGCCCGCGTCGCCGGTCTTGATGAAGCCGTCGGGCGTCATCACCTCGGCCGTCTTTTGCTCGTCCTTGTAGTAGCCGACGAACTGGCCGGGCGAGCGGAACTGCACCTCACCGTCCTCCGCGATGCGGATATCGACATTGGGCAGGGCCGGGCCGACGGCGTCGGAACGGACCTCGCCGTCCTTCTGCGCGGTCACGTAGAGAAAGGCTTCGGTCTGCCCGTAAAGCTGCTTCAGGTTGATGCCGAGCGAGCGAAAGAAGGAGAACAGATCCTCGCCGATGGCCTCGCCGGCGGTGTAGGCGATGCGGATTCGCGAGAGGCCGAGCACGTTGCGGAGCGGCGCATAGATCAGGAGATCGCCGAGCGCATAGGCGATGCGGCCGGAAAGCGGCACGGGGCGGCGCTCCAGGATGGCCTCGCCGTATCTCTTCGCGACGCCGATGAAATGGCGGAACAGCCAGCGCTTGAAACGGCTGGCGTCCTCCATGCGGATCGTCACCGAAGTCAGCAGAGCCTCGAAGATGCGCGGCGGGGCGAAATAGAAGGTCGGCCCGATCTCGCGCA
>JBQCFH010000413.1:0-4985 GCA_051959385.1 Rhizobiaceae bacterium
CCGTCCTTCTCGCGCACATGGTTGGAGCCGGTGCCGGCGCTCTCCTCCCCGCAGATGGTCGCCATGCCGGCGTCGAGCAGGTTGCCGAAGAATTTCCAGCCGGTAGGCGTCTCATAAGAACCGATGCCGAGCTTTTCGGCCACGCGATCCGACGCCGCGCTGGTCGGCATAGAGCGGGCGATGCCCTTCAGGCCGTCCTTGTAGCCCGGCGCCAGATGCGCATTGGCGGAAAGCATGGCGAGCGAGTCGGAGGGCGTGATGAATATGCCGCGCCCGAGGATGAGGTTGCGGTCGCCATCGCCGTCCGAGGCGGCGGCGAAGTCCGGGGCATGGTCGGACATGACCAGGTCATAGAGATGCTTTGCGTGAACGAGGTTCGGGTCCGGGTGGTGCCCGCCGAAGTCGGGCAGCGGCCTGTAGTTGCGCGCCGTGCCCTCCGGCGCACCGAGCCGGTTCTCCAGGATCTCCTTGCCGTAGGGGCCGGTCACCGCATGCATGGAATCGAAGACCATGCGGAAGCCGGACCTGAAGAGCTTGCGGATGGCGTCGAAATCGAAGAGTTCCTCCATCAGCTCGGCGTAGTCCGTCACCGGATCGATGATCTCGATTTCCATGCCTCCGGCCTTGATCGTGCCGAGCTTGCCGAGGTCGATATCGGGAAAGTCCTCGATCAGGTAGCGGTCGATCACCTTCGAGCGGGCGAAGATCGCATCGGTGATCTTCTCCGGGGCCGGCCCGCCATTGCCGATATTGTACTTGATGCCGAAATCCTCCTTCGGCCCGCCGGGGTTGTGGCTGGCGGAGAGGATGATGCCGCCGAAAGTCTTCTTCTTGCGGATCAGATTGGAGACGGCCGGCGTGGAGCAGATGCCGTCTTTGCCGATGATGAGCCTGCCGAAGCCGTTGGCCGCGGCCATCTTCACCGCGATCTGGATGACCTCGGGGTTGAAGTAGCGGCCGTCGCCGCCGATCACCAGGGTCTTGCCCTCGTGGCCGTCCAGCGAATCGAAGATCGACTGGATGAAGTTCTGCACGTAGTTCGGCTGCTGGAACTCGGGCACCTTCTTCCTGAGGCCCGACGTGCCGGGCTTCTGGTCGGTGTAGGGCGTCGTTGGAACCGTCTTGATCATGCCGTGGCAACTCCCTTCATCAGCGACCGATAGAGCTCGACATAGCGCGCCGCGCTTCTTGTCCAGGATACGTCCGATTTCATGGCCTGCTTCTGCATCGTGGACCAGAGCTCCGGCCGCGAATAGGCCGTCATCGCGCGGGAAATTGCGTCGGGGAGGCCGCCCCGCGCCGTCGGCTGGTACTGGAAGCCGGTGGCGACGCCCGCCGACAGCGCCGCCTCGTTGGCGTCGATGATCGTGTCGGCGAGGCCGCCGGTACGCGCCACGACCGGCAGGCAGCCGTAGCGCAGCCCGTACATCTGCGTGAGGCCGCAGGGCTCGAAGCGCGAGGGGATGAGGATGGCGTCGGCGCCGCCCTGCATCAGGTGCGACAGCGGCTCATCAAAGCCGACCACCATCCCGACCCTGCCGCGATGCCGCGACGCCGCCGCGAGCAGCGCGCCTTCCAGCGCCGCATCGCCCGAACCCAGAACGGCAAGGCGGCCGCCGGCGGCGACCAGCCCGTCCACCGCGCCGACCAGCAGGTCCATGCCCTTCTGCCAGGTGAGACGGCTGACCACGCAGAAGAGCGGCCCCGCCTCCGGATCGAGGCCGAAACGCTCCTCCAGCGCCGCCTTGTTGGCCTTGCGGGCCTTGAGCATGCGCGCCGAATAGGTCTTCACGAGATGCGGGTCCGTCTCGGGGTCCCAGTGATCGGTGTCGATGCCGTTGACGATGCCGTGGAGATGGTCGGCGCGCGCGTTCATCAGGCCATCGAGCCCCATGCCGAACTCCGGCATGCGGATTTCCTGCGCGTAGGTCGGGCTGACCGTGGTGATGGCGCCTGCGGCCTGCAGCCCGGCCTTGAGATAACCGACGCCGCCATAATATTCGACGCCATCGAGCGCGAGCGCCGAGGACGGCAGGCCGAGTTCGGGGGAGATCGATGCCGGAAACTGGCCCTGGAAGGCGAGATTGTGGACGGTCATGACGGTCGGCTTCGTAGCGCCGTCATAGCGCAGATAGGCGAGCGTCATCGCCGCCTGCCAGTCATGCGCGTGCACGATGTCGGGCGAATAGCCCTCCACCGCGCCTTCGGCGATGTCGGCCGCGGCGCGGGAAAAGGCCGCGAAGCGCCGCCAGTTGTCCGGAAAATCCGCTCCGGCCGCATCGCCATAGGGTCCGCCCTTGCGGTCGAAGAGGGCTGGCGCATGCAGGACAAAAAGGTCAAGACTCGCCGCCTCGCCGTGCAGAATCGACGCCTCGACGCCGAAAAGATCCGGATAGGCGTGGACCTGTTTCCTTTTCCGCAGCTTCCCCGCGAGCCCCGGATAGCCGGGCACGAAGGTGGTCGCCCGGACGCCATTCACGGCGAGCGCCGGCGGCAGCGCGCCGACCACATCGGCAAGACCGCCGGTCTTGATGAGCGGAAAGACTTCCGAGGCGACGGAGAGGATTTTCATGAACCAGCGCTTCCATTCGGCCGGTTGCGCCCCTTCGCGCCCCCCTCTGTCCTGCCGGACATCTCCCCCTCAAGGGGGGAGATCAAGCCTTCATCGATCGCTTCGCCAATCTCCGGCGCCGCAGGTTTTTTGGCGAGCAAGCGGCCGGCGCAATCTCCCCCCTTGAGGGGGAGACGTCCGTCAGGACAGAGGGGGGCAACGTAGAGAACCGAATTCGCCGAACTCATTTGCGCCATTCTACAACCTGTCGATCATGTCCTGCGTGATCAGGCAGATCCCCTTCTCGGTGCGGCGGAAGCGCTTGGCGTCGAGGATGGGATCCTCGCCGACCACGAGCCGCTCGGGGATGCGCACGCCCCGGTCCACGACGACGCGGCTCAGGCTGGCGTTGCGGCCGATATGGCAGTCGGGCAGCACCACGCATTCCTCGACCGAGGAGAAGGAGTTGATGCGCGCGCCGGTGAAGATCAGGCTGCGCCTGAGCGCCGCGCCGGAGACGATGCAGTCGCCGGCGACCAGCGAGGACACCGCCGAGCCGCGCCTCCCCTCCTCGTCGTGGACGAACTTGGCCGGCGGCTTGATCTCCGCATAGGTCCAGATCGGCCAGTCGCGGTCGTAGATGTCGAGTTCCGGCGTGATGTCCGTCAGGTCGATATTCGCCTCCCAATAGGCGTCGATCGTGCCGACGTCGCGCCAGTAAGCTTCGCGCTCGAAGCTCGAGCGGACACAGGAGGTCGTGAAGCGGTGGGCATAGGCCTTCCCGTTCTTCACGATGTAGGGGATGATGTCCTTGCCGAAATCGTGGCTGGTCTCCTTCTGGGCGGCATCCCGGCGAAGCTGGTCCATCAGGAACTTCGTGTGGAAGACATAGATGCCCATCGAAGCCAGCGCGTAATCGGGGTTGCCGGGAATGCCGGGAGGGTCGGCCGGCTTCTCTACGAAGTCGACGATCCGGTCCTTGTCGTCCACATGCATGACGCCGAAGCCGGTCGCCTCCATGCGCGGCACCTCCAGGCAGCCGACGGTGACATCGGCGCCTGAATCCACGTGCTGGCGCAGCATGATCTCCAGGTCCATCTTGAAGACGTGGTCGCCGGCGAGGATGACCATGTATTCCACGCCGTAATCCTGGATGATGTCGATGTTCTGGTAGACCGCGTCGGCGGTGCCCTCGTACCACTGCGTCTCGGAGACGCGCTGGCTGGCCGGCAGGATGTCGAAGCTTTCGTTGCGCTCGGGCCGGAAGAAGTTCCAGCCGCGCTGCAGGTGGCGGATGAGCGAGTGCGCCTTGTATTGGGTGGCGACGCCGATGCGGCGGATGCCTGAGTTCAGCGCATTGGAGAGGGCGAAGTCGATGATGCGGGTCTTGCCGCCGAAATAGACGGCGGGCTTGGCGCGGCGATCGGTGAGTTCCTTGAGACGGCTGCCCCGCCCCCCGGCAAGAACGTAGGCCATCGCATCGCGCGACAGAGGCTGGCTCCGTTTCAGGTCCGCCATCTTCCCCTCCCTTGTCCGATACCCGTTTCTACTCCGGATCGTATTCAAGCATGATGGTCGAGAGCGGCGGCAAAGTCATCAGCGCCGACGCGCCCTTCCCTTCGGCAGTAGCGGAGACCGCGCCCTTGTTGCCCACGCCGCTGCCGCCATAGGCTTCAGCATCGGTATTCACGATCTCGCGCCAGCGCCCGGCATGCGGCAGCGGCACGCGGTAGCCGGATCGCGGCACGGGCGTGAAATTCGAGACGATCGCGATCGGCCGGGCGCCCGGCGCGCTGCGCATCCAGGCGAACACGGAATTCTGCGTGTCGTCGACGATCAGCCAGCCGAAGCCCTCGGGCTCGCAGTCGCGGGCGTGCAGCGCCGGCTTCGTCCGATAGAGGCGGTTCAGATCGCGCAGCAGACGCCGCACCCCCTCATGCGAACCATAGTCGAGCAGGTACCAGTCGAGCGCCCTGGCCTCGTTCCATTCGGCGCGCTGGGCGAATTCCTGCCCCATGAAGAGCAGCTTCTTGCCAGGATAGCCCCACATGAACGCGTAATAGGCGCGCAGGCCGGCGAATTTCTGCCAGTCGTCGCCCGCCATCTTGGTGAGGAGCGTGCCCTTGCCGTGCACCACCTCGTCATGGGAAAGCGGCAGGACGAAATTTTCGCTGAAGGCATAGACCAGGCCGAAGGTGATCTGGTCGTGATGGTATTTCCGGTGCACAGGCTCCTTCGACATGTAGGCAAGCGTGTCGTGCATGAAGCCCATATTCCATTTGAAGCCGAAGCCGAGCCCGCCTTCATGCACGGGCTGCGATACTTTCGGCCATGAGGTGGACTCCTCCGCGATGGTCATGACGCCGGGATGGGCGCCATAGACGGTCCTGTTCATCTCCTGCAGAAAGCGGACGGCCTCCAGGTTTTCCCGGCC
>JBQCFH010000414.1:0-7165 GCA_051959385.1 Rhizobiaceae bacterium
CTTCCTCGGGACTTTTACGCTGGGGGTATCGCGCCTCGTGCAACTGCGAAAAGTCCTCCTGCTTGAGCCCAATCCCGAGCTGCAAGAACATCTTGAGTTTAATATAAGCTCAAATGTGGATTTCCCCTCGACTATAGTGTCCGCCGGTGTTGGTTCACGAACTGGTTGGCTACGTCCCCTAATGGCGGAGGACAAAGCAAATCGCGGGGCTCGAGCCTACAGACTGTCGGACACTAACGAACCTGGCGATGTGATTTGCTATTCCCTACCTGACCTGCGCAAGCGCTTTGGCGATTACAGTGCACTGAAGATCGATGTAGAAGGGATGGAGACAGACGTACTATGCGGAGATATTGCGTATTTGCAAAGCCGACACCCCATACTCTGGGCAGAGTGTAACGAGAACGCAGATAGCCTGAAGCTTCTAGAGCTACTTGTTTTTCTCGGTTATGAAATAAGATATGTCGCTTTCCCTGCGTTTCGGCGCTTGAACTACAGGAACACGGAAAGCGCTATATATCCTATGGCCTACGAGGCCGCGCTTTTGGCGGGGCAGCCCGATCACATGGGGCGATTTACCGGAAAAGCGGAGGGAGAGGACATAATTTATCGGTCTGTTCGAACGGCTGATGAGCTGCGACGAGCGCTATTCGATACTCCCCGTTGGTGCAGAAATGACTGGATTGCGCTAAATCGAGCCGAACTGATCGCTCGCCTCGGCCGCATACATATTGGCCACCGAATCGAAGATTTCCTTAATGCTGCCGCTCCTGGCGATCGCTCGCCGAGAAGCCAACCTCAAAGGGATTTTGATGGTGGACAAACCCGGTGAGATATCGCCTTGCAGAACTCTTCTGATTCCGCGGGATTGATCGTGAACGCCTTGCATTCGCGGCGAAACCTCACAGTTAGAATGTGCGTAGCGCCGTAGCCAGGGTTAGATTGCAAAGGGTCAGCCGAGGCTCGACAAAAACGAACAGCGCTGCTACACAAGTCGCAATTTAGGGGCGCCCTGCATTTGATTTCACTGGCTTTTTTGTCCTCCAAGCCCTGTCCTCTCCTGGGCACCAGTACACCGCCAAGGTGTTGAAGAAGCTGAACAAGCAAATCATGCCACTTGGGTCGCCCGATTAGGCGGGCGATACATGGTGCGTCGCGCGAGCCGACCGACAGGGCGTCTGAGGGCTTACCGGCTTCGCAAGCGCATTCCGGCTGACATCGAGACCGCATTCGGCCGGAAGGTCATCACCAAGAGCCTTGGAGCCCGTGACGCGGATGAGGCCAAGCGCAAGCACGCCGCCCCCGGCGTGCCCGGCAGCATGCCTTTGGAAAGCCTGGACGGTGACGGCGGCTTTGCGCCTCGTCTCGGTCATTCTCACGGCGTCCTCAGTCACGCAAAGCGGAACTTGCTTGAGGTTCGAGCCGGCAGGGCGAGCCTTGTGCCGTCCTATGAACCTATCTGCCACGCTGCATTGGAAAGAAGCCGCCCCAAATGGCGTTCGCAACTATCGCCCGCCCGTCTATATCACGAAATATGATATAGTTCAGATAATCCGTTGACATGAACTTTAGTCTCGCCGAAGATGCCGACCTAACGGCAGGCCCTTGAGAGCCGCCGCAACGGGAGGATACGGCATGTTATCGAGGAGAACCTTCATTCTGCTCGCAGGGACCGCCCTTGCCAGCAGAAAGGCCTACGCACAGGCGCAAGTCCCTACGTCGGATATTCCGCGCGACCAGCTCCTCATCCTCGAGAATCCGGAAGGCACCATCAAGAACGCCGGATGGTTCAACATCTGGGCCATCAACGCCGGCGGCCAGTCGACCGGCCTGCATCAGCAGGCGATGGACACGTTCTGGTACATCGACGCCGACCACGGGATCGACGGTGTGTGGGACAATTCGCTCGCTGCGGAGAAGCCCAAATACAATTCCGATTTCACCGAGATGACCGTGAAGCTCCGGCCGGGCATCTTCTGGAGCGACGGCGTCGAGTTCACGGCCGATGACGTGGTCTACACGATCGAGACGCATCTGAAGACCAAGGGCCTGCGCTGGAGCGCCCCCGTCCAGGTCAATGTCGCATCGATCGAGAAGAAGAGCCCGACCGAGGTTCTTTTCAAGCTGAAGAAGCCGAATTCGCGCTTCCATGCGCTGTTCACCGTACGCTGGAACGCCATGTGGATGATGCCGAAGCACGTCTTCGAGAAGGCGGACGACGTGCTTAAGTTCGATTTCAATCCGCCGGTCTCGCTCGGAGCCTACAAGCTGAAGAATTTCGACCCGGGCGGCAAATGGTTCATCTGGCAGAAGCGCGACGACTGGAAACGCACCACGGTGGCGCGCTTCGGCGAACCCGGCCCCGGCTATCTGGCCTATATCGACCCGGGACCGCCTGAAAAGCGGGTGATCGAACAGCGCAACCACCAGCTCGACGTCATCCACGACACCTCGCCGGAAGGCATGTTCACGCTGGCGAAGGAATCGCCCTCGTCGACGAGCTGGTTCAAGGGTTTCCCCTACGCGCATCCGGACCCGACGCTGCCGGCCGTCATCTTCAACCACCAGATCGAAAAATTCCAGAACAAGGACGTGCGCTGGGCGCTGGCCCTGCTCATCGACATCAAGGCGGTCGACATGGCCTCCTATCGCGGGGCGGCGACGATCTCGGCGATCGGCGTCCCGCCGACCGGGCTCTACCCGAAATACTATTTCGACCCGATGGAGAAATGGCTGACGGAGTTCGAGGTCGACACGGGCAAGCGCAAGATCAAGCCCTACGATCCCACCATGGGCCAGCAGATCGCCGACATGCTTCGCCCCTCCATGGGCGACAAGATACCTTCAAAACCGGAGGATATCGCCACGGCCATCGGGCGCGGCTGGTGGAAGCGGGACGAACAGGCCGCAACCGAGCTCCTGGAGAAGGCCGGCTTCACCAGGAAGGGCAACGAATGGTACCAGCCGGACGGCAAGCGCTTCTCGGTCAAGGTGATGGTCGAGGGAGACATCCGGCCGGTGATGACCCGGGCGGGCTCGCTGATCGTGCAGCTTTGGCGGCAGTTCGGCATCGACGCCCAGGTCGACGTCGCCCAGGGAACCTTGAACGACCGCCGGGGCGCGGGCGATTTCGAGACCTTCATCGGATGGAGCGTCGAGACCTGGGGCGGCCATCCGGATCTCTCCTTCTTCCTGGACAGCTGGCATTCGCAGTTCGTCGCAGCGCCCGGCAAGGTGCAGCCGCCGCGCAACTGGCAGCGCTGGAAGGATCCGCGCCTCGACAAGATCATCGAGGAGATCAGGACGATCGATTTCGACGATCCGCGCGGGGTCGAACTGGGGATCGAATATCTCAAGCTCGTAGCGCAGGAGATGCCGACCATACCGTTGATGTCCTATAACGTGTTCACCGTCATGGACACGACGTACTGGAAGGGGTTCCCGAACGCGGAGACCGCGCCCTACACGGATCCGGTTCCGAACTGGGCGAACACCAAGTACATGATGGTGAAGCTCAAATCCGCCAAGGCAGGCTGACAGCCGACCTGCCCATCCTCCCCTTGGCGGGACGCGCCCATGCGTCCCGCCGCAGGGCAGACAACGGAACCGATCCGGACGCCTGATGCGAGCTTACGCGATCCATGTCCTCAAGCGCCTCGGCCAGTTCATCCTGGTTGTCTATATCGGCATAACCATCACGTTCTTCATCACGCATCTGACGCCGATCGATCCGGTCGAGCACGCGGTCGCGCAGGTCAGTTCCTTCGGCTTTTCCAGCCCGGAATCGATCGAGCTTCTGCGCAAGTCGCTGAAGGAGATGTACGGCCTCGGCGACAACCTTTGGCTCCAATATCTTCGCTTCCTCAAGCGGGTGGCCGTGCTCGATTTCGGTCCGTCGCTCTCGGCCTTTCCGACGCCCGTCGGGGTGCTCATTGCACGTGCCCTTCCCTGGACGATCGGCCTTCTGACGATTTCGACGCTGCTCAGCTGGTTTCTCGGCAACATCCTGGGCGGCCTCGCCGGCTACTATCGCAAGAACCGCCTGCTGCGGCTGATCGGCGTGATCACCATGGGGGTGCACCCGATACCCTACTACATCGTCGCCTTCGTCCTGCTTATCGTCTTTACCTTCCTCCTGCCGATCCTGCCGAGCGGCGGCGGCTACGAGATGAACCTCAATCCGGGCCTCAACCTGCCCTTCATCGGAAGCGTCCTCATTCACTCCATCCTGCCGGCTTTCTCGCTGATCCTCGTCGGGCTCGGCAGCTGGTACATGGGCATGCGCGCGCTGGTCTCCAACATCGTCACCGACGATTACGTCGTCTACGCGGAACTGGCCGGCGTGCCGCGCGGCCGCATCCTTACCTCCTATGTGATGCGCAACGCCTTCATGCCGCAGATCACCGGCCTCGCCATTTCGATCGGCTCGATCTTCAACGGCGCGATCATCACCGAATATGTCTTCGGCTATCCCGGCATCGGCCGCCTGCTGATCGATGCCGTGCACGCGGCCGATTACTCGCTCGTGCTCGGGATCGCCACGATCTCGATCATTTCGGTCTCGGTCGCCGTCTTCCTGATCGACATCGTCTACCCGCTGATCGATCCGCGCGTGTCGGTGAAGTCATGATCAGGACCGTGCGGGATCTCTTCCGGTACAATGGCGAGTTCGCCGCCGGCGCCATCATCATGCTGGTGGTGCTCGCGATGTCGCTGGCCTCGTACTTCTCGCCCTATTCGCCGATCGATGCCTACCTTGTCCCGATGGACGTCCCGCCATCGGAACCGTACTGGTTCGGCACGAATTCGCGCGGCCAGGACGTCTTCTGGCAGCTCACTTACGCGCTCCGCAACACGCTGGCCTTCGGCTTCGTCGTTGCTGCCATCAGCCGGGTGCTCTCGCTCGCTATCGGTCTCATCTCCGGCTATGTCGGCGGCGCGGTCGATCGTGTCCTGATGTCGATCAACGACACCTTCATCGTCATTCCGCTCTTTCCGCTGCTCGTCCTGCTCTACTTCGTCCTGCGCGAGGACATGACCTGGTTCATGCTCGCCCTCATCATGGCCTGCCTCGGCTGGGCCTATGACGCCCGGCTCATCCGTTCGGTGATGATAAGCCTGCGGACGCGCGAGTTCACGAACGCCAGCATCTTCTCGGGCATGTCGACCCCTCGCATCGTGACCGAGGAGCATCTGCCCTACGTGCTGCCGATCGTCTTCTCCACCTTCATGAACAACATGAACTGGTCGATCGGCCTCGAGGTGACGCTGGCGGTGCTCGGCTTCACCGACGTCAATACGCCGACGATCGGCGGCATGATCTTCTGGGCCAACCAGCACAGCGCCATGGTCTCGGGTGTGTGGTGGTGGTACCTCTTCCCGACCGTCTTCGTCACGCTGACCTTCATTGGCCTCTTCCTGCTGTCGATCTCGATGAACGAGTATATCGACCCGCGCAGCAGGCTGAGCCGCATGGGTAACGGCTGATGTCGGCGCAGGCGTTGGCGAGCATGGATGCCGATGACGCGGTCCTGCGGACCGAGAACCTGCGCGCCTATTACCAGATGAGCTATTTCGGCATCGAGCGCGAGGTCCGCGCCGTCGATTCGATCACCATGCAGGTCCGGAAGAACGAGATCTACGGGTTGGCCGGCGAGTCCAGTTGCGGCAAGACGAGTTTCATCAAGACCATCGCCGCCGCCATCCAGCCGCCTCTCAACGTGGTCGGGGGCTCGGTCCGCTACAGCTTTCTCGACCGCGATATCTATGCGCTCACGCCCGATGAGCGCGACGCCATCCGCTGGCGGCATCTGTCCTACATCATGCAGGGCTCGATGAGCGTCCTGAACCCCGTTCGCCGCATCCAGCGCACCTTCGGGGACTTCGCCTTCCGGCATATGAACCTCCCGAAGGGCGCCTTCCTGGAGGCGGTCAAGGCCCATCTTTCCCGCCTGCGGCTGCCCGCCGATGTTCTCCGGGCCTACCCGCACGAGCTTTCCGGCGGCATGCGCCAGCGCGTCTGCATCGCGCTGGCGACGGTCTGCCGGCCGGAATTCATCATCGCGGACGAGCCGACCACCGCGCTCGACGTCGTCGTCCAGAAGGACGTGCTGACCATGATCCGGGAAACGCAGCGCGAGTTCGGCTCCTCGATGATCTTCGTCACGCACGACCTGACGGTGCACGCCAACGTCGCCGATCGTCTCGGCATCATGTATGCCGGCCGCCTCGTCGAGGAGGGTCCGACGACGGAGATCTTCGCCAATCCGATGCACCCCTACACCGCGCATCTGGTCGCCAGCCTTCCCAGGATAGGCGAGGCGAGCACGCGTCCCGCTCTCCCCGGCGCCCCGCCCAATCTGGCCGACCCGCCGGCGGGCTGCCGGTTCCATCCGCGCTGTCCGCTGGCGATGGATATCTGCCGGCGCGAGGTGCCCGTACTCACCACGTTGGCGCCGGATCAGCGGGTCGCCTGTTTTGCTGCCAGTCCCGAAGTCCGCCCGAGTGTTGGGTCCGACAGAAGTGCCGCCGAAGCCGTCGAGGAGGAACGCCTATGACCGGCGGCAGCCTCCTCGAGGTCGACCATCTTACCAAGTCCTATGCTCGCGGCGGCGTTTTCGGCCGCCAGAGCTTCGACGCGGTCAGGGATGTGAGCTTCTCGCTGCCGGCCGAGCGGCCGGAGGTGTTCGCGATCATCGGCGAGTCGGGAAGCGGCAAGACGACGCTTGCCCGGATGATCCTGAACATGATCACGCCGACGGCAGGCAGCATCAGGTTCAGGGGCGGCGAGCTCACGGCGCTCCGCAGCCGCTCGGACCGGCTTGCCTTCATGAAGCAGGTCCAACCCATCTTCCAGAACCCGTTCGAAGCGTTCAATCCGCTGAAGCGCGTGGACCGCTACCTGCTCATCTCGGCAAAGAACTTTCTGGGCGCGAAGTCGCGCACCGAGCGCGAGCGGGCGGCGGACGGCGCGCTGAACAAGGTGGGACTGTCACTTGCCGAAATCCGGCGACGCTTTCCCCACGAACTCTCGGGCGGCCAGTTGCAGCGGGTCGCGATTGCCCGCGCCCTGATATCCGAGCCCTCCCTGCTCGTCGCCGACGAGCCGGTCTCGATGGTGGACGCGTCGCTGCGCATGTCGATCGTCAATCTGTTCAGGACGCTG
>JBQCFH010000415.1:0-5829 GCA_051959385.1 Rhizobiaceae bacterium
TCTCTGGCGCGTCCGCGTGCAATGCCTCCTCGCCGCAGCCGCCCAGAACATCAAGAAAATCGCCCTGGCGCTCAGCTCAAAGCCATTTCCACGGCCCGCCTGAGCCGGCACCCTTTCCGCCAACCCCTTCCCACCGACGACAACTCAACGCCATCCGGCTGATAATAAAAACCCCGCCGAAATCGACGGGGTTTGTCAGCAGCCTGAACCCGGCGGGCAACCGCCGGGTTTTTGCGTTTTGGGAGTCAATTCCGGAGGCTTGCGCTCGGTCGCGCCCCCCTCTGTCCTGCCGGACATCTCCCCCGCAAGGGGGGAGATCAGCCTTCATAGGCGTTCCGCCAATCGCGGCGGTTGCGAATTGGAGCCTGCGACGGGGACGGCTCGATCTCCCCCCTTGCGGGGGAGATGTCCGGCAGGACAGAGGGGGGCAACATAGAGCACCGCCATTACCATAGTTGATCCCTTTGCACCCCATCCCTTGCCGCACCGCCGCGTGAAGACTATGGTGCCGCCCTCATTCAACGGGCTTACGCCCCAGGAGAGCTTTTCCGATGTTCAGAGGTTCCTTCACCGCGCTCGTCACGCCTTTCCGGCAGGACGGGAGCCTCGACGAGAAAGCTTTCGCCGAACTCGTCGAGTGGCAGATCGGGGAGGGGACGCAGGGCCTGGTGCCGGTCGGCACCACCGGCGAGTCGCCGACG
Source organism: Rhizobiaceae bacterium (assembly GCA_051959385.1). Taxonomy (GTDB): domain Bacteria; phylum Pseudomonadota; class Alphaproteobacteria; order Rhizobiales; family Rhizobiaceae; genus Mesorhizobium_L. Next base: position 702 of record JBQCFH010000415.1, read on the forward strand.
CTGAGCCATGAGGAGCACCGCCGCGTCGTGGAGATCTGTGTCGAGACGGCCAGGGGCAGGGTGCCTGTCATCGCCGGCGCCGGCTCGAACAACACGACCGAAGCGATCGCGCTTGCCCAATATGCCGAGAAGGTCGGCGCCGACGCGGTGCTGGTTGTCACGCCTTATTACAACAAGCCGAACCAGCGCGGCCTCTACGCCCATTTCGCGGCGGTGGCCGAGGCTACCAGACTGCCGATCTTCATCTACAACATCCCGCCGCGCTCGATCATCGACATGACGCCGGAGACGATGGGGAGGCTGGCGCGCGATTTCACCAATATCGTCGGCGTCAAGGATGCCACGGCCAAGGTCGATCGCGTTTCCGACCAGCGCGCTACCTGCGGCGCCGATTTCATCCAGCTTTCCGGCGAGGACGCCTCGGCGCTCGGTTTCAACGCCCATGGCGGCGTCGGCTGCATTTCGGTCACGTCCAACGTCGCGCCTCGGCTGTGCGCCGAATTTCAGGAAGCCTCGCTTTCCGGCGATCGCGACCGCGCCATCGAGCTGCAGGACCGGCTGATGCCGCTGCACCGCGCGCTCTTCATCGAGCCCAATCCGGCCGGCCCGAAATATGCGCTCTCGCGCCTCGGCCGCATGGAAAATGCGGTGCGCTCGCCGATGGTGCCCGTCGAGGCGGAGACCGCTTCCCGGATCGACGCGGCGATGAAGCATGCCGGCTTGATCAACTGATCTCCCGGCATTACTTCCGCCTGCATGGCCAAGGAAAAGAATCCCAACGTCAAGACCGTCGCCGAAAATCGCAAGGCGCGCTTCTCCTACGAGGTGCTGGACACCTATGAGGCGGGCCTTGCGCTGACCGGCACCGAGGTGAAGTCGCTGCGCGAGGGCAAGGCGAACATCCAGGAATCCTACGCCTCGGTAGAGGGCGGCGAGATCTGGCTGATCAACTCCTATCTCCCTGAATATCTCCAGGGCAACCGTTTCAACCACGAGCCGCGCCGCCGGCGCAAGCTGCTGCTCAACAAGCGCGAGATGGCGCGTCTGGCGCAGGGGGTGGAGCGCGAAGGCATGACCATGGTGCCGCTCCGGATCTATTTCAACGAGCGCGGCCGCGCCAAGCTGCTGCTGGGCTTGGCGCGCGGCAAGAAGCTGCACGACAAGCGCGAGACCGAGAAGGCGCGCGACTGGGGACGCGAGAAGGCGCGGCTATTGAAGGAGCGGGGCTAGCGCGTCTCCGCTTTCTCCGCGAGCCAGGCCTTGATCAATGATTGGTAGGGCATATCGCGCTTGTTGGCAGCGATCTTTATGCGCTCGAGCAGACTTACCGGCAGCCGCAGCGAGATCGAGGTCGTTGACGGTTTAAGGTTGGGGAGCCGCACGGACTCTGCCCTGCTCCAATCGACATAGTCGGTGGAGTCATGCGTTTCCCAGAAATGACGTTCCTCCGCTTCATTGCGGAAAGCGGGAAGAGGCTTAGCCTTCTTGCTCATGATACCAGGCACGCTCCTTGCGGTGCATATCTCGGGCAGAAATCACACGTATCAACGTTCCGGCCCGGCGCAGCGTGAATGTGACGTGAAGACGCCTTTGGCTATCCGTGCGTCCAAGCGCGTGGAAGCGCATCTCAGCCTCGCTGTGTCCATCGTCTGTCGTAATCAGCAATGGCTCGTTCAGAAAGACCTGCTCGGCCTCTGCCTGGGCCACATTATGTTTGTCGACGCTCTTTCGGGCGTTTCCTTCATCCCAGTCAAACCCTTCGATCTTCGTCCAGTTGATCATCATGTATATTATAGAAATATACGGCAACCCGCCGTAGTGTTCAAGCTGCGAACTAAGGTCGAATAGGCGGGGCCTGAATCTACATGCGTAAAAAGTCGTCTATCCCGCTGAAAACCCTGTCGAACATAGCCTCCGTCAGCACGCCCGTATTGGTGTTGTAGCGCGAGCAGTGATAGCTCGGGAAAATCGCGAGGCGGCCGACCTCATAACGTTCGCCATGCCGGAAAGGCATCGCCGCCACGCGCTCGCCCAGCGCGCGCATGGTCGACTGATGCGCGATGGCGCCGAGCGTCAGGATCGCCCGGAGGTTTTCGAAGCGCTCGATCGTGGCCGAGAGAAACTGCCGGCAGGTGGCGATCTCCGCGCCGACCGGCTTGTTTTCAGGCGGCACGCAGCGCACGGCGTTGGTGATCGCGGCTCCGACGAGCTCTAACCCGTCGTCCGGCCGCGCCGCGTAGGCGCCGCGCGCGAAACCGTGCGCGATCATCGTCCGGTAGAGCAGGTCGCCCGCATAGTCGCCGGTGAAGGGACGGCCGGTCCGGTTCGCCCCGCGCAGGCCGGGCGCCAGCCCAACGATCAGGAGCCTCACCGCCGGGTCGCCTTCCGGCGGCGTGAAGGTCGGAACGGGACCGTTGAACCAGGACGGTTCGCGCTGCCGCCATTCAGCGATGAAGCCGTGCAACCTGGGACAGAGTGCGCAGTCGCGCGACGGATTTGCGGTCACGGCAGGCGCGTCGTCAGTAGGAGTCCTGCTCCTCGTCCTCCGGATCGGGACGCCGCGCCGGCCGTTCGGACGGGTCGCGGCCGATCTCCGCCCGCAAGGACGCGAGGTCGAGGAAATGGTCGGCCTGGCGGCGCAACTCGTCCGAGATCATCGGCGGCTGCGAGGCCATGGTCGAGACGATGCTGACCTTGCGCCCCTTGCGCTGGAGCGCCTCGACCAGCGTGCGGAAGTCGCCATCGCCGGAAAAGATGACGTAGTGGTCGACGATGTCCGCCAGCTCGAGTGCGTCGATGGTCAGCTCGATATCCATGTTGCCCTTGATCTTGCGGCGGCCGGTTGAATCGGTGAATTCCTTGGCCGGCTTGGTCACGACCTTGTAGCCGTTATAGTCGAGCCAGTCGATCAGCGGCCGGATGGAGGAATATTCCTGATCTTCCACGAGCGCCGTATAGTAATAGGCGCGCAGCAGATAGCCGCGCTTCTGGAAGCTGGCGAGAAGCTTGCGATAGTCGATGTCGAAGCCGAGCGCCCGCGAGGTGGCGTAAAGATTGGCGCCGTCTATGAAGAGGGCGATCTTCTCACGAGGGTCGAACATGGCAAAATTTCCTTTTAGCAATAGGCATAAAGGCAATCGCGATGCCAAATCGCCCGGGCTCGGGAGCCGGGTTGCATCCATTTGGAAATAGCGTCGGGAGGATGGCTTTCCAAGTCTGGCGGTTGGGCGCGCGCAAAAAATCATCGGCCGTGTCGGTGCTGCAGGCGGCCGTCGTTATGGCCCGCGGTTGCGGCATTTCCGCCTTGCTTCTTGTATTTCTCCGCCGATCGGTTTATCTGACCGCCAATTTCCGGAACATGCTTGAACGAAAGGGGCGCTCATGGCCCGCGTTACCGTTGAAGACTGTATCGACAAGGTCGACAACCGCTTTGAACTGGTCCTGCTCGCCGGCCACCGCGCCCGGCAGCTTTCGCAGGGCGCGCCGATAACGATCGATCGCGACAACGACAAGAACCCGGTCGTGGCGCTGCGCGAGATCGCCGATGAGACGCTGTCGCCCGGCGACCTCAAGGAGGACCTTATCCATTCGCTGCAGAAGCACGTCGAGATCGACGAGCCGGAAGGCGAGGCGGCTGCCGAGATCGCGGATCAGACCCAGGCGGCGGCTGCCGGCGATGCCGAGAACGAGGAAGAGAGCGTCGCCTTCGACCGTATGTCGGAGGAGGAATTGCTGGCCGGCATCGAGGGTCTCGTGCCGCCGGAAAAGAGCGACGATTTCTGATTTGGAATCACGGAAGTCCTGGTAAGGATTTCGTGTTTCACTGTAGCATGCGCCGTGTCCCTGACGCGGCGCATGTTTTCGTTTGACGTGGCAATTTGGCTGATGCTTGCATCTGTTGGCACCCCCCTCTGGCCTGCCGGCCATCTCCCCCTCAAGGGGGGAGATCAGCAGCTGCGCCGCCGCTGCCTTGATTGCAGCGTTGGAGATTGGCGAAGACCATTCCGCTCGGTGATCTCCCCCCTTGAGGGGGAGATGGCCGGCAGGCCAGAAGGGGGTGAACCAGGGGAAAAAATAGGCCGCAAGGCTAGCGCCGTCTTCATTCGGAGAAGCCGCCCATGATGCGGCAGTATGAGCTGGTCGAACGCGTCCAGCGCTACAAGCCGGACGTCAACGAGGCGTTGCTCAACAAGGCCTATGTCTACGCCATGCAGAAACATGGCCACCAGAAGCGCGCCTCCGGCGATCCCTATTTCTCACACCCGCTCGAAGTAGCCGCGATCCTGACCGACATGCACATGGACGAGGCGACGATCGCGGTCGCGCTCCTGCACGACACGATCGAGGACACCACGGCGACCCGCCAGGAGATCGACGAGCTCTTCGGGCCGGACATGGGCCGGCTGGTCGAGGGCCTGACCAAGCTGAAAAAACTCGATCTCGTCTCGAAGAAGGCCGAGCAGGCGGAGAATCTGCGCAAGCTCCTGCTCGCCATCGCCGAGGACGTGCGCGTTCTCCTGGTCAAGCTCGCCGACCGGCTCCACAACATGCGCACGCTCGATCACGTCCCGCCGGAAAAGCGTCTGCGCATCGCGGAGGAGACGATGGACATCTATGCGCCGCTTGCCGGGCGCATGGGCATGCAGGGCATGCGCGAGGAACTGGAGGACCTGGCTTTTCGCCACATCAATCCGGATGCCTACCGCACCGTGACCGAGCGGCTGGCGGAGATATTCGAGCGCAACCGAACGATCCTGACGGACATCGAGAATGCGCTTTCCGCGCTTTTCGCGAAGTACAGGATCGAGGCGACGGTGAAGAACCGCCAGAAGAAGCCGTGGTCCGTCTTCCGCAAGATGGAGACCAAGGCGCTCTCCTTCGAGCAGCTCTCCGACATCTACGGCTTCCGCGTCATCGTCGACACGGTCGAGGATTGCTACCGCGCGCTGGGCGCCATTCACACGACCTGGTCGATGGTGCCCGGCCGCTTCAAGGATTACATCTCGACCCCGAAGCAGAACGACTACCGCTCCATCCACACCACGATCGTCGGACCGTCTCGGCAGCGCGTCGAGCTGCAGATCCGCACCCACGAGATGAACCGGATCGCCGAATACGGCGTCGCCGC
>JBQCFH010000416.1:0-10334 GCA_051959385.1 Rhizobiaceae bacterium
ACCGGGCCGTGCAGCAGCTTGCGGATGACCGCCGACTGCCAGGCCCGGTTCATGTAGATGCGGACCTTGCGGCTCTCGAGGATTTCCTTCATGCCGACGGTGACGGCGAATTCCGGGATGCGGTCGATATTGCCGCGCGCCGCGGTGACCGAATTGATCAGCCGCGTCTCGCGCGACAGGCGCACCACGCGTGTCGGGAGGCGGCCGAATTCCGCCGCGTCCAGCTTCTCGCCGGGTTCGGGCGGATCGTTGAAGGCCAGATGCCCGGTGATGCCGACGCCGCCGAAGCAGACATCGACACCGCCGAAGCGCTCGATCGCCTCGCCCGTCGCTTCGGGCCGGAGCGGATGCGGAAAGATGCGCTGCGCATCCGGCGGCGCCAGCGCCGGATCGAGCCTGCCGTAGAAATGCTGCTCCATGTGCCGCCGGAAGCTCAGCGCATCCTCCATCGGGATGAAATCGCGCCCGTCCGGCGTGAGATACTCGTCCATGTTGATCAGGACGAGGTCGCGCAGGCTGACGCCCTCGCGGTTGCAGCGCTCCGCCCAGAGATCGAACTGGCCGACCGGCCCAACCGGCACGATGAAGACCACATGATCCCGGCCGGCTTTCTTGGCGGCGCGGAATTCCTTCATGAGGTCGTCGGCGAAGCGCGAGATCAGCGTCTCGTTGTCGGCAACGACGTCGAAGGCGACCGGCGAGCCCTTGCCCAGCGCCTCCTTGCCGATGCGAAGGCAGGAGAGCGCTTTGGTGGAATCGTCTTTCATCGGGCGGGCTCGATCAGCTTTTCGGTGGCGGCGTCGAAGAGGTGCATCTTTTCCGGATCGACCGAGAGCCCGATCCTCGCACCGGCCTTGATCGACGGCAGCGGCGGCAGCCGCGCGATCACCTCGCTCTCGCCGAGCGTGAAGAAGGTCAGCGTGTCGGAGCCGAGCGGCTCGACGAAATGCACGTCGACGGTAAAGGCATGCGGCGACGCAGCCTCATCGGCCAGCGTGAAGGCTTCGGGCCTGAGGCCGAGCACGAGTTCCCCGGCTGCCCCGTTCATGCGGCCCTTCTCGATCGGCAGGGTCGGCCCGCCGTCGATCTCGACCGCGCCGCCGTCGCCGGAGAGCCGGCAGGGTATCTGGTTCATGCGCGGCGCGCCGATGAAGCCGGCCACGAAGAGCGAGGCGGGGTGGTTGTAGACCTCATCGGGCGTGCCGATCTGCTCGATATAGCCGCCGCGCATGACGACGATGCGTTCGGCGAGCGTCATCGCCTCGACCTGGTCGTGCGTGACATAGATGACGGTCGTCCGCACCGCCTGGTGCAGCTTCTTGATCTCGGTGCGCATGTCGGCGCGCAGCTTGGCGTCGAGATTGGAGAGCGGCTCGTCGAAGAGGAAGACTTCGGGATCGCGGACGATGGCGCGGCCCATGGCCACGCGCTGGCGCTGGCCGCCGGAAAGCTGCGCCGGCCGGCGGTCGAGCAGGTGCTCGATGTCGAGGATCCTGGCGGCACGCTCGACGCGCGGCCGGATCTCGTTCTTCGGAAAGCGCCGGACCTCGAGCGCGAAGGACATGTTGCGGTAGACGTCGAGATGCGGATAGAGCGCGTAATCCTGGAAGACCATCGCGATGTCGCGGTCCTTCGGCGCCAGCTCGTTGACGACGCGGCCGTCGATGGCGATCTCGCCGTCGGAAATGTCCTCCAGCCCGGCGATCATGCGCAGAAGCGTGCTCTTGCCGCAGCCGGACGGCCCGACCAGGACGACGAATTCCTTGTCGCCGATGTCGAGATCGAGGCCATGGACCACCTCGACCTCGCCGAAACGCTTGAACACCCCGCGCAAACTGACTTCGGCCAACCTCTCCTCCCCGTTGTCGGTCAGGCTTCACAAAGCACCAAAGTTGCGGCATTGTAAATGTAACCGTTTACAAATTACCAGCATTAAGGGGGGTAGTCGAGGCATTGACGGAGATCGAGCGCCCGTTGCCGCCATTGATGCGGGAGGCTTCGCCGGAGGCAGGCCGGCAGGTCGGCATGCGCGACGTGGCAAGCCGGGCCGGCGTGTCGATCGCGACCGTGTCGCGCTTCATCAACGATCCCGCGACGCTCAGCCCCGACATGCGGACGCGGGTGGAGGATGCGGTGCGCGCGCTCGGCTACATCCGGCACGGGGCGGCGCGGGCGCTCTCCATGCGGCGCTCGCACGCGATCGGCGCCATCATCCCGACGGTGGACAATCCGACCCGCGCCAGCAAGGTCGCGGCGCTGCAGAAGCATTGCCGCGAGCACGGCTACAACCTTCTGCTGGCGCTGTCGGAATACGACCTCGACCTCGAGCTCCAGCAGTGCCGGAACCTCGTCGAGGCGGGCGTCGACGGGCTGATGCTGGAGGGCGGACTGCACCATCCCGAACTCTACGAGCTGCTCGAAAGCCGTAACATCGCCTTCGTCAACACCATCGTCTACGATCCTGCCTCGCCGCACCCGAATATCGGCTTCGACAATCGCGGCATGGCGCGCAAGCTGGCGGAGTATCTTCTGGACCTCGGCCACACCGAATTCGGCGTGATTTCCGGACCACGCGGCAGCAACGACCGCGCCCGCGAGCGCGTCGAGGGCGTGCATCAGGCGCTGGCGAAGAAGGGCCTGCCGCTGCCGGCCGAGCGCGTCGTGGAACGGCCCTACCGGGTGGCGGAGGGGAGGCTCGGCCTGAAGACGCTGATGGAGCTGCCCTCGCCGCCGACCGCGGTGATCTGCGGCAACGACGTGCTCGCCTTCGGCGCCCTCATCGAGGCGCAGGCGCTCGGCTACGACGTTCCCGGAGACGTCTCGATCGCGGGCTTCGACGATCTCGACTGGGCCTCGCAGCTGCCGCCGGGACTGACCACCATCGCGCTGCCGGCGCCGAAGGTCGGCTTCCTCGCGGCGCGCTATCTGCTGGAGACGCTCGCCGGCCACGTGATGCCGCACGCCACCGAGGTCGAGGTGCGGCTGATAAAGCGCGGCTCGACCGGGCCGGCGCCGAAGCGGGGCTGACAGCACCGCCGGTACGGGTCTATTGAGAGACCTGCCGCCTCGCGACGAAAAAAACAACCGATCATGGAAGGAGAACCGCCAATGGCGCAGGAACGCGATCCATCGAGGCTGCGCAGCCAGCGCTGGTTCGCGGCGGAGGGCATGCGCGCCTTCTCGCATCGCCAGCGCATGCAGCAGATGGGGTTTCGCCGCGACGAGCTGGTCGGGCGGCCGGTGATCGGCATCCTCAACACCTGGAGCGATCTCAGCCCGTGCCACGCGCATCTGAGAGAACGCGCCGAGGCGGTGAAGCGCGGCATCTGGCGCGCCGGGGGAGCGGCGGTCGAGCTTCCGGCGCTCTCGCTCGGCGAGGTGATCGTCAAGCCGACCACCATGCTCTACCGCAACATGCTCGCGATGGAGGCGGAGGAGTTGCTGCGCTCGCACCCGGTCGACGGCGCGGTCCTGATGGGCGGCTGCGACAAGACCACGCCGGGCCTCGTCATGGGCGCGCTCTCGATGGATATACCGGTCCTCTTCATGCCGGCGGGCCCGATGCTGAACGGCTACTGGCGCGGCGAAAAGGTCGGGGCGGGAACGCATACGCGGCGCTTTTGGGACGAGCTGCAGTCGGGCGGCATCACCAAGGCGGACTGGTCGGAGATCGAGAGCGTGTCGACGCGCTCGCCGGGCACCTGCAACACGATGGGCACCGCCTCGACCATGACCTCGATCGTCGAGGCGCTCGGCCTGACCCTGCCGGGCGCGGCCGCCATCCCCGCCATGGATGCCGCGCACAAGCGTATGGCATCCATGTGCGGCGAGCGCATCGTCGAGATGGTCTGGGAGGATCTGAAGCTGACCTCGATCGTCACCGAGCAGTCGGTCCGCAACGCCATCGTGGCGCTCTGCGCGCTCGGCGGCTCGACCAACGCCGTCATCCATCTGGTGGCGATCGCCCAACGCGCCGGCCTTTCGCTCGAACTCGACGCCTTCGACCGCACGGCGCGCGAGGTGCCGGTGCTGGCCAATCTCATGCCGGCCGGCAACCATCTGATGGAGGACCTCTTCTTCGCCGGCGGCGTGCCGGCTGTCCTGTCGCGGGTAAAGGACAGGCTCGACCTCGACTGCATGACGGTCTCGGGCAGGCGCCTCGGCGAGACGCTTGCCGGCGCCCGCGTCTTCGACGACGACGTCATCCGGCCGCTCGACCGGCCGGTTTCCGAAAAGCCGCCGCTTGCCATCCTGAGAGGCAACCTCGCACCGGAGGGCGCAGTGATAAAGCCGTCGGCTGCGAGCCCGAAGCTGCTGAAGCATCGCGGCAGGGCGGTCGTGTTCGATCATGCGCGCGATCTCTACAAGCGGATCGAGGACCCGGCGCTGCCGATCGACGAGACGAGCGTGCTCGTGCTGCGCAATTCCGGCCCGATCGGCGGGCCGGGCATGCCGGAATGGGGCAATCTCCCAATCCCGAAGCGTCTGCTGGAACGCGGCGTACGCGACATGGTGCGGCTGTCGGATGCGCGCATGAGCGGCACGCATTTCGGCACCTGCGTGCTGCACATCTCGCCGGAAGCGGCGGTCGGCGGGCCGCTGGCGCTGGTCCGGGACGGCGACGAGATCGTGCTCGACCTCGACGAGAGGCGGCTCGATCTTCTGGTGGATGACGAGGAGCTTGCGCGCCGGCGCGCCGAATGGACCCCGCCGGAGCCGCATTTTACGCGCGGCTACGGCGCCATTTTCCAGAGCCACATCCAGCAGGCGCATCAGGGCTGCGATTTCGACGTGCTGCGGCCGACAGGGAAGGCAACGCCGGAGCCGGATATCTATTGAGGCGGTCTTTGCTTCGGATCGACCGCGATCGATTCCGCTCTTCTGCCGGTTCACCCCACCCCCGGCCTATCGGCCGGACCCTCCCCATCGAGGGGAGGGAGGGCGCCAGACTCGCCGACCTCCTCCCCCTCGACGGGGGAGGTGGCCCGCCTGTATCGCGGCGGAAAAATCGATGACGGCCGCATGCTTCGAACCGCGATACTGGCGGGCCGGAGCGGGTGAACCGATCTTCGGCTACTCCTATTCCCGCTGATATCACAACAGCCACAGCCGCAGCCCGTAGGCGACGGCCGCCACCGCCAGAACGCTCGCCAGCCACAGGCCGACGAACCAGGCGAGCCGCCTGGCGAGCGAACCGGGCGCACCGGGCATCAGTGGTACCCCACCTCCGGGTCGACCTTGCCGCGGAAGACCCAATAGGCGTAGCCGGTATAGGCGAGGATCATCGGGATGAGGATGGCGACGCCGAAAAGCAGGAACTTCTGGCTCGCCGCCGGCGCGGCCGCCTGCCAGATTGTGACGGCGCCCGGCACGATATGCGGCCACATGCTGACGCCGAGCCCGACGAAGCAGAGCAGGAAAAGAACGAGCGCAAGGAAGAAGGGCTGATAGTCCCTCTGGCGGTCGAGGGAGCGGAACAGGAAAAACGCGACCAGGGCCACCGCGACCGGTACGGGCGCGGTGATGAGAATGCCCGGCCATGCGAACCAGCGCTGCCAGTAGGCTTCCTCCAGGAAAGGCGTCGCCAGGCTCACCGCGACGATGAAGAACAGCGTCGCGATGACGGCGAAGCGCGCCAGCCGATAAGCGCGATTGCGCAGATCGCCTTCGGTCTTCATCACCAGCCAGCAGGCGCCGAGAAGCGCATAGCCCACGACGACGGCGACGCCGGTCAGGAGCGTGAAGGGGGTGAGCCAGTCCCACCAGCCGCCGCCATAGGCGCGGCCGGTCACCTTCACGCCCTGCAGGATCGTGCCGAGCGCGATGCCCTGGCTGAGCGCGGCAATGAACGAGCCGCCGAAGAAGGCGATATCCCAGAGGAAGCGGCCGCGGTTCGTCTGCCAGCGGAATTCGAAGGCGACGCCGCGGAAGACAAGCCCGAGCAGCATGGCGATGACCGGCGTGAAGATCGCCGGGAAAAGGATCGAATAGGCGAGCGGGAAAGCGGCAAACAGGCCGCCGCCGCCGAGCACCAGCCAGGTCTCGTTGCCGTCCCAGACGGGGGCGACCGAGTTCATCATGACGTCGCGGTCGCGCCGCTCCTTGAACAGAGGAAAGAGCAATGCGACGCCGAGGTCGAAGCCGTCGAGCACGACATAGGCGAAGACGGCGAAGGCGATGATGAAGGCCCAGAGCGTTGCGAGATCGACAGCGACGGACATATCAGCCCTCCCCCGCCAGAGCGCGGTCCGGACGGACGGCGGCGGCCGGCGTCACGCCGGCGGCGCGCACCGGTTCGCCCTCGCGCGGCCCTTCCTCGCCCGGATGCGGCGGTCGGTTCATCAGCCGCAAGAGATAGAAGGCCCCCGCCGCGAAGACGATGAAATAGACGATAACGAAGGCGACGAGCGCCGAGCCGACGGCGGGCGCGGCGAGCGGCGAGGCCGAATCGGCCGTGCGCAGGAGCCCGTAGACGGTGTAAGGCTGGCGCCCGACCTCAGTCGTCACCCAGCCGGCGATGACGGCGACAAAGCCCGCCGGACCCATGACCAGCGCATAATAGTGGAACCAGCGCGTCTCGTAGAGCCAGCCGCGCCAGCGCAGGAAAAGGCTGGTGAGGCCGAGCAGCGCCATCAGCAGCCCAAGCCCGACCATGATGCGGAAGGACCAGAAGACGATCGCAACGTTCGGCCAGTCGGCGCGCGGGACCGTGTCGAGGCCGGCGAGCGGCGCGTCGAGGGAGTGCTTCAGGATGAGCGAGGACAGTTTCGGTATCTCAACGGCGTAGTCGACGGTCGCATCCTCCTGGTCGGGCAGGCCGAAGAGCAGGAGGGGCGCGCCGTCCGGATGGCTCTGGAAATGTCCCTCCATGGCCATCACCTTGGCGGGCTGGTGCTCGAGCGTGTTCAGCCCATGCTGGTCGCCGGCAAATATCTGGATCGGCGCGACAATGGTCGCCATCCACATCGCCATCGAGAACATGATGCGGCTTTCCTGCCGCGCCTTGCCGCGGATCAGATGCCAGGCCGCAACGCCGCCGACGACGAGCGCCGTCGTCAGGTAGGCGGCGATCACCATATGCACGAGGCGATAGGGGAAGGAGGGATTGAAGATGATCGCCCACCAGTCGAGCGGCACGAACTGGCCGGCTTCGTTGGTGGCGTAGCCCTGCGGCGTCTGCATCCAGGAATTGGCCGACAATATCCAGAAGGCGGAGAGCAGGGTGCCGAGGGCGACGAGGAGCGTCGCCAGATAGTGCAGACCCTTGCCGACGCGGCCCATGCCGAACAGCATGACGCCGAGAAAGCCCGCCTCGAGGAAGAAGGCCGACAGGACTTCATAGCCCATCAGGGGACCCAGTATGGGACCGGTCTTGTCGGCATAGGCCGACCAGTTGGTGCCGAACTGGTAGGACATGACGATGCCGGACACCACGCCCATGCCGAAGGCGATGGCGAATATCTTCAGCCAGTACTGGAAGAGGTTGAGGAAGGCGTCGCGCCCCGTCCACAGCCATAGCCCTTCGAGCACGGCCAGGTAGCTCGCCAGCCCGATCGAAAGCGCCGGGAAAATGATGTGGAAGGACATGGTGAACGCGAACTGCGCCCGCGCCAGCGTGATGGCGTCGATCCCCTCAAACATGCGCCGCCTCCTTTCGCTCGGCCGCCCGGCGAGGCGGCGAGGAATTGAGATGATGGCGAGCTTAGCCGATTTCCCTCGCCCATTGTCGCGACAAGCGGCCGCGCGACATTCTTGCGGTCAGGTAGCGTCCTGCGCCAACCGGAATAGACCCGAGGTCAACATTTGCGCTTGCGCCGTCGGCTTGTTCACGCTTTCAATGCGGGAAGCGCCGGATCGTCCGGGACCGGCAGCGGAATCCGCAAAGAGAGGGGAACCGATGAAACACCTACCCATGCTGCTCGCAGCGGCGGCGATGACCGCGTTTTCGGCATCGGCCGCGCTGGCCGACCAGTGGGACATGCCGATGGCCTATCCCGCCACCAATTTCCATTCCGAGAACGGCGCCAAATTCGCCAAATGCGTGGCCGACGGCAGCGGCGGCAAGCTCAACATCGTCACCCATCCCGGCGGCGCGCTGTTCAGCGGCAACGACATCAAGCGCGCCGTGCAGACCGGACAGGCGCCGATCGGCGAAAGGCTGATCTCGGCGCATGCCAACGAGAATCCGCTTTTCGGCATCGATTCGATCCCGTTCCTCGCCACCTCCTTCGAGGCGTCCGAAAAGCTCTGGAAGGCGGCCCTTCCCAAGATGACGTCGCTGCTCGACAGCCAAAACCTCGTCTATATCTACGCCGTTCCGTGGCCGCCGCAGGGCCTCTACACCAAGAAGGACGTGAACTCCGTCGCCGACCTGCAGGGCGTGAAGTTCCGCGCCTATAACGCCGCCACGGCCCGCATCGCCGAACTCGCGGGCATGGCGCCGGTGCAGATCGAGGCCGCCGACCTAAGCCAGGCGCTGGCGACGGGCGTCGTCGACAGCTTCATCTCGTCGGGGGCGACGGGCGTCGATTCCAAGGTGTGGGAGAGCCTCGACCATTTCTACGACGTGCGCGCCTGGCTGCCGCGCAACGTGGTCTTCGCCAACAAGGACGCATGGAACGCGCTCGACGACGCGACGAAGAAGGTCGTGAAGGACTGCGGAGACAAGGCCGCGGCCGACGGGCTGGCGAAGTCGCAGGAACTGACCGGCGGCTATCTGAAGACGCTCGCCGAGCACGGCATGAAAGTCGCCCCGCCCAGCGACAAGCTGGAGAAGGAGCTGAAGGGCTTCGGCGATACCATGACCGAGGAATGGCTGAAGAAGGCCGGAGCCGACGGCAAGGCCATCATCGACGCCTACAAGGCGATGTGAGCGGACGGACCCTGACCCGCAAGTCCGGCCGATTGTCGAAATCGGCCGGGCGCATCCGGACGTGAACAGAGCCATGCGCCGAATTCTCGACAGTCTCTATGACGGCGCGGCCGTGCTGGCCGCGTTCTGTTTTTGCGCCATGCTGGTCATCATCGTGCTGCAGATGGCGGCGCGCTGGACGGGCATCGCCTTTCCCGGTTCATCGGAATATGCGGGCTATCTGATGGCCGCATCCTCGTTCCTGGCCTTCGCCCATACGCTCAACCGCGGCGCACACATCCGCGTGACGCTGCTTCTCAACGTCTTGAAGGATAACCGCGCCGGACGGCGGGCGGCGGAACTGTGGGGGCTTCTGATCGGAACGGCGGCCTCGTGCTATCTCGCCTTTTACGCGGTGAAGAGCGTCTACTGGTCGCTGAAGCTGCACGACGTGAGCCAGGGCCAGGACGCGACGCCGATCTGGATCGCGCAAACGCCAATGGCGGCAGGCGCGGTCATCCTGGCCATCTGCTTCGCCGACAATCTGATCACGCTGTTCGTGCGCGGCCGCGACAATATCCGTTCGGAAAACCTCGAACAGAGCCACGCCGAATAGGCAACAGGAACAACGATGCAGGAACTCTATTTCGTCGCCATCTTCCTCTTCGTCCTGTTCCTGCTGCTCGGCACCGGGGTGTGGATCGGCCTGGCGCTGCTCGGCGTCGCCTATGTCGGCATGGAGCTGTTCACCCTGAGGCCAGTCGGCGACGCGATGATGACGGTCGTCTGGCGCTCGTCGTCCTCATGGTCGCTGACGGCGCTGCCGATGTTAATCTGGATGGGCGAGATCCTCTTTCGAACACGCCTGTCGGAAGACATGTTCAAGGGCCTCGCGCCATGGATGGCCAGGCTGCCGGGAGGCCTGCTCCATACCAACGTCGTCGGCTGCACGGTCTTCGCCGCCGTCTCCGGCTCGTCGGCGGCGACGCTTCTCACCGTCGGCAAGATGTCGGTGCCGGAACTCAGGAAGCGCCACTACCCCGAGCGATTCGTGATCGGCACACTCGCCGGCTCGGCGACGCTCGGCCTGATGATCCCGCCCTCGCTCACCCTCATCGTCTATGGCGTGACCATCAACGAATCGATCACCCGGCTTTTCATCGCCGGCATCATTCCGGGCCTGGTGCTGGCGGCCATGTTCATGGCCTATGTGGTCATAGTCTCCAAGACGGCGAAGGACTTCAATCCCGACCCCGAGCCGCCGATGACATTCGCGCAGAAACTGGCGAATTCGCGCTTCCTCATTCCGATCGTGCTCCTCATCCTCGTCGTCATCGGCTCGATGTATCTCGGCTTCGCCACGGCGACGGAGGCCGCCGCCTTCGGCGTCATCGGCTCGCTGATCCTCGCCGGGGCGCAGCGCTCGCTCACCTGGTCGAGCTTCCTCGAAAGCCTGATGGGCGCGACCCGCACCTCTGCAATG